>JACMIM010000554.1 GCA_014381165.1 Roseiflexaceae bacterium | reverse complement strand
TCGATCCCAGCGCCCGCTCGCTCCGATCTGTAGCGCCGCCGACTGTTGGCCGCTCTGCGCATACAGCTGCATGAGGCGGCGATGTGGCTCCTCGTCGAGCGAATCGAGCGCCAGCCAGCGGCGGGCGTAGTTGATTGCGGCGCTGTCGGCGACTGTGCCAGGGCGCGAAAGGAGGTCGAGCGCGGTTGCCAGGCTGCGGCGCAGCTCTTCGGCTTGGAAGAACTGCCACTCCTCGAAATCTGGGCTGTCTGGCAGAACAAAGCCGTCGAGAAAATCCGCGCGATAGAGCGCTACCGCCTGCTCGATCTGCGCCTTGCAGATTGGCGTGAGTGCTGAATCGCGCGGCTCCAAGCAGCCGAGCAGCAGGCGAAACTGCTGCACATCGCTGGTTAGCCGCTGGTCGGGCTGTACTTCGATCGCGTCGGTCGAGACGTTCAGCCAGGGCCGAATAAGCCCGGTCAATTCGGCCAGGGCGCGGCGCAGATTAGCGCGGGCGCTGGCGCTGTCGGCTTCGGGCCAGAGCAACGTGGCCAGCTGATCGCGGCGCTGTGGCCCGCCGCTCACCAGCAGGTAGGCCAGCAGCGCAATTGTTTTGCGTCGTTCGAACGGAATCGACTCTCCGTCGGCAATCAGCGCGGGCGTGCCAAGCAGCGTAATGTAAACTGTTTCAGGGCTTTCAGACTGATGGATCACCATAATACTAACCTAATGTCTATTTGAATACCCACGGGAATTATAAAAAAGGGGGTGTTTTTTTGGGGCTGCGCCCCCAGCCCCGCTTTGCGCTAACGCGCGTTCACGAGTCATTTCAGAAAAGACCTTGTGCTTGTGCGTATTGTAACCTGATTGGGCCGTATTGGCATTGTGTAGGGAGCTTGCACTATAATAGCGTTTTCACAGGAGGGACACATGAAGCGGACACAGATGCTTGGACTGGTGGTGGCGATGCTTGCGCTATTGAGCGCGTGTGGCACCACTGGAGGCGGAACGACGACTGCCCCGACTGCGGCGGCAGCGGCTACGATGGCTCCGGCAACGGCAGATACCACAGCGGCTCCAGCTACGGGAGCAGATGCCACGGCGGCCCCGGCGAGCGGGGGTGGCGCGCTGCCCGACCTTGGCGGGCGCGAGGTGCGGGTTGCGGTCGAAAACGCCTACCCGCCCTTCAACTACATCAACCCGGCCACAACTAAGGGCGAGGGCTGGGACTATGAGGCCTGGAGTGAGATTTGCCGGCTTGTGAACTGCACGCCAATCTTCGAGGAAGCCTCGTGGGAAGGCATGATCCAGGCGGTCGGCAACAGCCAATTCGACGCCGCCGCCGACGGTATCACGATCACCGAGGAGCGCGCCCAGCAGGTCGATTTCTCGGATGGCTACATTCAGGTTGCTCAGCGGCTGTTGGTGCGCTCCGACGAAACGCGCTTTGACGATGTCGAGGCATTTGTTGCCGAGAGCGCGCTGCGTATGGGCACACAGACCGGCACCACCAACTACGAGACTGCGCGTGGCCTGCTGCCGGAGGATCGCATTCAGGCCTTTGAGCAGTTTCCATTTGCCGTGGCCGCGCTGATCAATGGCGATGTCGATGCGGTGATTATGGACGAGACGGCCGGCCAGGGCTATGTCGGCAACAACGCGGTGGAACTCAAGCTGGTCGGCGATCCGATCGCAAGCGATGAGCTGGGCTTTATCTTTCCCAAGGGCGGTGATTTGGTTGCCCCGGTCAATGCTGCCCTGGCCGAGATGCGGGCAAGTGGCAAGCTCGATGAGCTGGCGCAGAAGTACTTCAGCAGTGAGTTCAAGCTGCCGGAGAGTTAGGGGTGTGATCGGGCGGTGGTGCGCAGCAAGCGAGCGAAGAGCGGCGAGAGCCTGATTGATGGCGCTTGCTGCGCCCGTACATTGGAGATGTCATGGCCGTCGAGCAAGAGGGGAGCCGTGTGCGCCGTTCTGGCGGTGGCATGAGCGCGCGCCTAGGGAAGTTCCCGTGGTGGCTGGCCATTATTCTGGCCATTATTGCCTACATGATCGTGCAGGTCGTCGTCGACCCGCTGTACCGCCGCATCTTCAACACGATTTGGCAGGGCCTTGGCACAACGCTGTATGTAACCGTGGTGTCGTTTGTTTTTGCGCTGGCGCTTGGCCTGGTGCTGGGGCTGTGCCGCCTGTCGAAGAACCTGCTGCTGCGTAATGGCGCGATCGCCTACATCGAATTCATTCGCGGTGTGCCAATTCTTGTGCTGATCTTTGCGATCTCATACGCGGTCGTGCCCTATCTTTCGCGCGTCTTTGGCCTGCCCAATAACGCGATTTCGCTGACCACCCGTGCAATCATCGCGCTGGTGCTGATCTACGCGGCCTACATCGCCGAGGTCGTTCGGGCTGGCATCGAGTCGATCGGCCCTGGCCAAATGGAGGCTGCGCGCTCGCTTGGCCTGTCGCACGTTCAGGCCATGGTGACGGTTATTCTGCCGCAGGCCGTGCGCAATGTGCTGCCCGCGCTTGGCAACGACCTGATCGCACTGCTCAAGGATACCTCGCTGGTTTCGGTGCTGGGCGTGCGCGAAATCACGCAGGTTGCGCGCCTCTCGGTCAGCACGACCTTTCAGTACGAGGAAACGTACTTTATTCTGACCTTTTTCTACCTGACGCTGACGCTGCTGCTTTCGCTGCTGCTCCAGTGGATGCAGCGCCGGGTGGGAGCGGGGCGGTAGTGTACCCGATCATGTTCCGTTGCAGTGGTTGCGTGCCACTGATGGACGCGCCGCGCGGCTGAAGCCGCGGGCTGGGATGACGAAGCCCGCCTGCGCGGGCTGAAGACGCCATGTTCGCCCATGACGTTGTTTGTCACACATGATGCAACGCAGCCTGCAACGCAGTTCGCTACAAGCCTGCAACGCGACATAAGTATACTGCCCTG
>JACMIM010000553.1 GCA_014381165.1 Roseiflexaceae bacterium | reverse complement strand
TGCTCGGCTTGAGTTCCGGCTTCGAGAAGGCGAGGTTGCCATTCCCGCCTTTTGTGAAAGCGGCGACGAGACCATGCTCACGAGCGAGTTGGGTCATGTAGGCGATCGGATCCTGAAAGAATTGCAGAAGATTTCCGCGCCAACCTATAATTGGCAGCGGGGGTGGGCCAGATGGAACGCGAACATGTGCCGTGTGTGCCATTGATACCTCCCGTGATCCACAGAATACCTGATGCCCTACCAGAGTTTTCAAATCATGAGGACTTACGCAGTTGGCGATTCCTGCCTGCGGCAGCATGGAAGCTCTATCTTTCGGCGCGGGTAATCGCTCCGGCTCGGCGTACAACTCGGCCATGTGGTGCGTGTGGTAGCTGCTGGTGTACACTTCGGTGCCCTGCGGCACCAGATAGCCGCCAAGCTCAATCGGCTGTCCCGCAGTGCGCCCCCGAGACAGACGCGGGCGGGATGAGGCGCATACGTTAGGGCGAGAACAGATTGGTGCGGGTGCCAGCGGCGAGCGCAACCACCGGGCCGTAGGTCTTGAACAAGCTACTGGTGTGGCCGATCGGGTCGTTCAGGTAGCGAAAGACGTTGCCGGTTCCACCGACGAGCGGCGTTGGTCACGATGTTTCTCCAGGCTGTGTGCAGCTCAGCTGCAAATACCGTAGCAGAATACGGGTATCTCCACATCGGCAGAAGAACGTAACCACGCGATATCTGGCTTGTCAGCGAACATGCGTTACACAGTGAGATGCTCCGCCCGATAGTGGAACAAGATTTCATGCCTCGTGCTGCTACGTCATCCTGCGCACCCCGCACCGTCGCTCGCTTCAGTTCCGCAATACGTTATTTCGCCGATGTAGAGCGGTGCGGCAAGCTCTAGACTATCAAGCGATTACGGCAAATGTCTGTGCCAGTGCGCTGTGTCGGCAGTCAGCTTGAGGAGCGTTCGAATGGGTGGCAAAGGCTTTCTTGGTACAAATGCATCAGTGCTTGCGGATGTCACCCTGATTCTGAGTGTCATCATCGCGATTATTCTCACGATTGGCGTGGTGATGGCGCTGCTGAAGCGCTACGGTATTCACCGTTGGCTACAGACCAGCGCGGTGATCTTGAACGCGCTGCTGGTGGTGCTGGTCATGGTTGGCTCGTTTCTGCGATCCGTGCTGCCTGGTGTGCAGCAGCGCCTCGACCAGCCCTACTACTATGTGGCGACACTTCACGGGTTGGTCGGCATTTTCGCGTTTGTTTACGGCAGCTATGTGGCGCTGCGGGCCAATGAGATCATGCCCAAAGCGCTCAGGTTCAGCAACTACAAGGTTTGGATGCGCTTCGCCTACACGCTGTATATGCTGGCGACAGCGCTGGGTATCTGGGTGTATGTCGTGTGGTACACCGGTCCTGCGATCGCAGCTGAGGGACAGCCGATCGCGCAGGCACCAAACGAGCAGGTGGTGCCGATGGCCAACTTTGTGTTCACCCCGGTCGAGCTGGTGATCCCGGTTGGCACAACCGTTGTATGGGCGAACCAGGATTCGGCACCACATAACGCGGTGGCCGACGATGGTATCGTCTTTCGATCGGAGCTGCTGCAAACTGGGCAGGAGTTCCGGTTTACCTTTAGCGAAGAAGGCCTGTTCCCCTACTACTGCGAGCTGCACGGCTCGCCCGGCGTCGATATGGCGGGCACGATCAGGGTCGTGCCCGCAGGTCAAGCGCCCGTGCTTGCCGGTGTGCCTACTCCGGTGGCGGGCGGCATAGCCCAGCCAACGCCGCAGCCGCTGCCGGCGCAGCCCTTCGGCCAGACCTCCGGCACCGCTGCGTTTCGCGATGCGTTGGCGCGCAACGATCAGATTGTGGTCGAGCTGAACCCCGGAGCAGCGCCGGCGGGCCAGGTGCTGACCGCCTTCCTGACCAGCGACGACGGCACGACGACGTTGCCGCTTGGCCAGCTGCAGCCTGGGGCGGATGGCATCACGCGGGTGGTTTTCAGCGAGCCGAATGGACAGAACTTACTCGCCAGCTACAGCTGGCTGCTGATCACACAGGAAGCGGGCGGGCAGAGCCTGTTCGAGAGCCAGTTGCCACCACAGGCCGCGCTGCCGATCCGCCAGCTATTGGTCGATGGGCCTGGTGTGCCGAACCCGCAGGGCTATGTTGTCGGCCTGCGGACGCAAACCGATGAGCTGCTGCGCCATACCCAATTTATGCTCAACTCCCAAGCTGGTGGCGATCTCGAAGGGATCAAGCGCCATGCCGAGCTTGTGTTCAACCTGGTTTCTGGCTCGCTCGACCCACAGTTCGGCGATTTGAATGGCGACAGCCGCCCACAAAATCCTGGTGATGGCTTCGGCCTGCTGCAAAACGGTGGGCAGGCCGGCTATATCAAACTGACTGGCGACACAGCGGTCGCGGCCGCCGGTGCGCCCGATGCGAGCGACTCGATCAAGGTGCATGGCGAGCATGTCAGAATCAGCGCCGAGAACTTGCGCGGCTGGTCGGCACAAGCGCGTGAACTCGCGCTGCAACTCACCCGTGCAACCGACGCGGTCTCGGTTAAGCCGCAAATCGACCAGCTTCTCACGCTCAGTCAGTCGATCAGCCGTGGTGCCGACGTGAATGGCGATGGCCGGATCGACCCGGTGCCGGGCGAGGCTGGCACGCTGTTGGCGTATGAGCACGCGCAATATATGGCTGGGTTTGGCATTGTGCCAGTGCAACCCTAGCACCCAAAAAGTTGCAAGCTGGAAGTCGGCCAAGGGCGATCGACGGTCACTTGCGTCCAATCTTGGCCGTCGATTCGCTGTATGGAGGTTTTCTGTGATGCAAAAACTATACGTGTCCATCCTGATTGTGGCCGGGCTTGTGCTGAGCGCGTGCGGCGGCCAGCCAGTCGTCAGCACGACGCCGGTCGCGACCAGCGCCCCGCTTGCGGTGCAGCCAACGCCTTTTTTTGAATCGGTGACATCGGTTCCCGAGGGGCCTTCGGCAACAATAGCTCCCGTGGCCCCCGTTGCTGTGCAGTCGGCTGGCGCGCTTGGCTGGCGCGACCAGGTGCTGCGCAGCGACGCAGTCACGGTGCTGGTGACCGGCCTGATTTCGCCAACTGCCGGCCAGGTTTACGAAGCCTGGCTTGGCAG
>JACMIM010000552.1 GCA_014381165.1 Roseiflexaceae bacterium | reverse complement strand
GCGCTGAAGCAGCTCGCGGCTGGTGAAGGAGTCGATCCTTTTAGCACGGGAGCATCGGCAGGGCTTGGAATGGTCGGGCGGCAAACGCGGCCCGCGCCTCAGCGATCGCTGCTTCGAGGCTGAGCGTACTGCCAGCCTGCCAAACGCTGGTAAGCGTGTCTGGAGCACAGCTAGCCTGGCAAAGCGCTTGATAGCGTGCCAGTTCGCGTCGATCGGCTGGCCATAAGCCGACGCGATGTTTCTGGCCCGCGATCTCCGCTGCTGCCCAAAGCCGGGTTGCAAACATGGGGTTGCTATCGGTAGCCGCCACACAGCCGAGGCCGACCAGAACTTCGATGGTGCCACGTATGAGTAACGACGAACCCAGACGATCGAAACTTTGCATAAAGAGTGCCGCAGCGGCGGTCTTCTCGCCGCGCGATAGCGCGATATACGCAAGGTCGTGCAGCAGCCGTGCGGTCTCGTGCAGGGCACCAATCCCCTTCAACAGATCGAGGCTTTCCTGATACCAAGCCGCCGCGCGCTCGTAGTCGTTTTCGACGCGCGCAATCTCGCCGAGCTGTTCAAGCGCCAGGGCTATTTCTGGCTGTATCAGGCCTGCGCGAGCGATCGCAAGGCCTTCGTTGGCGTATGTCGTAGCTTGGGTGATATCGCCCTCGGCAAGCGCCACAGTGGCGAGCGCGGGCAGAATATCAGTTTGCGGGGGAAGGTCGCCGTCCTGCCGGTAGGAGTGTAGGGCTTGCTCGTAAAGCGGCTTGGCCTCGGCGATCCGGCCTTCCAGCAGTGCTTGGCGTGCCCGCGCTGTTAGTGCAGCCGCCATGCCGCGCTTGAAGCCAATCGCGTTGGCCATAGCTTCGCCCTCGGCCAGCGCGGCTTCGGCGGCGTCGAACGCGCCAGCATCAAACAAAATGCTGGCGGCAAAGAGCAGCGACCGCGTCACCCCGATTTGATCGCCGAGCGCGCGCCAATGGGCCTGGCTGCTATGCACATAGCGGTTCGCTCTGGCAACATCACCAGCCAACAGCGCGACATCGGCGGCGATAAAATAGGCACCAGCCAGCGCACTCGCGTAGGGCATAGCCGGGTTCGCCTCACTCGGATACCGCTCGAGCAAGCGTGTGACCCACGATTCGAGTTCGTGCATGTGCTGCCGGCTTATCCAGTAGCGGCCCATTGCGGCGACAAGCCGTACTGCTACGTGGTTGTGTTGATCGGCGAGCGACCAGTCGAGCGCGATTAAAATATTGGCGTGCTCGGCGTCGACGCGTGGAAGCCAGCTGAAAATATCTGGACCGCGCAGTTTCTGCATCGCTTCTTCGGCGAACCCGCAATAATATTCGGCGTGCGCGCGGGCAGCGCTGGCGTAGCTGCCACGCCGTTGTAAGCATTCGATGCCATACTCTCGCAGCGTTTCAAGCATCGAGAACCGGCATTCGCCTTGACTGTCGACGGCCATCTGCACCAGGCTGCGATCGACTAGCGCGGCCAGGATGGCGGCGCTGCTTGAGGTAAGCTGGATCGCTTGCGCGTTTGCACCGTACACATCGCGAAGTATCAGTGTGATATCTTCTGCCGCTTCAAGCGTCCAGCCACCCGCGAACAGTGCAAGATGCTCGAAGAACAGTTGCTCGTCGCGGTTGAGCAACTGATAGCTCCAATCGATCGTTGCGCGAAGGGTTTGGTGCCGTGCCGGTAGGTCGCGCGGCCCCTGTGTCAGCATTGGTAGCCGCTGCGTAAAGCGCTTACGCAGGGCGCTGGGCGAGAGCAGACGCAGGTGCGCAGCCGCAAGCTCTAGTGCCAGTGGCAATCCGTCGAGCTGGCTGCAAAGATGAGCGAGATCGGCGGCGTTCGCGGAGGTAAGCTGGAAGCCAGGGTTGCGTGCCCGCACGCGCGCGAGCAACAGCGCGATTGACGGCTGCGTAGCCAGAACCTCGATAGGTGGCAGTTCGGCCAGGTCGGGCACTGGCAGTGGCGGAACCAGAAACACATGCTCGCCGGAAAGGTGCAGAACAGAACGGCTGGTAACCAGGATTTGCAATCCTGGTACCGCCGCGAGCAGCTCGGAGACAACGGTGCTTCCGGCCAAAAGATGTTCGAAGTTATCGAGCACTAAGAGCAGCTGTTTTTCAGATAGATAATCCTGCAGGCGGCGAAGTGCTGTTGTATTCGGAACCTGCGGAATCGCACACGCCTGCGCAATAGCTTCTGCAATGCTGTCGGGGTTGCGTATCGGCGCAAGTGCAACAAACACCACCTGTTCGTCGAATTGCTTGCGAAGATGCGCGGCGACCTCGATCGCCAAGCGCGTTTTCCCGCTGCCGCCAGGCCCAGTCAGCGTCAGCAGATGCACGGCATTCTGGCGTAGCAATGCCAAAATGGCCAACACATGCTCCTCGCGCCCAATAATAGCCGATGGCGGGGAAGGCAGCACGAACGGCAGCGTCCTGCTGGATTGTTGGGGCCTGTCCGCTGTGTACGTTGGCCGACTTGTTGGTTCGGCTTGATCGAGTGTGCCATCGCGCGCGTCTTCGTAAATCTTGCGGGTTTCGGCGAGCGGGCACACGCCAAGTTCGCGCTCGAGCACAAGCACGCAGCGTTCGAATTGGCGCAGCGCCGCAGTGCGATCACCAGAGCTTGAATACAGCCAGATCAGCCGGCGATGCATGTCCTCGGCGAGCTCGTCGACGGCCAGATACTGCTGGGCGGCGCTGATCGCGCTGGGATAATCGCCCTGGCTCTGGCTGATATCGGTGATTGTCATGAGGACATTCAGATACTGGCGCTCTTTGCTTTCGCGCTCTTGCAGCACCCAGCTCTCATACTCTGCGTGGGTTGGCAGCGAGAAGCCATCTAAAAATGGCCCGCGATACAGCTTGGCAAGGGCTTGAAGTTGGTCGATACGCTGTTTTCGCACTGCCGAGAGCGATTGCTCGAACACGATGGTGTCGCACCACACGCGATCCGCAGCGAGGCCCACCGCGTCGTCCAAAATGAGCACGGCCTCCGGCCATGGCAGTGCGCGCCGGAGATGAGTCAGAAGCACCGAAAGCTGGCGGCGCACCACCACTTCTGGCTGATCTGGCCAAAGCAAAAAGCACAGTTGATCGCGTGGCACCGCCTGTTTGGTGCCTGCAAGGCGATACAGCAGTGCGCGTAGTTGCCTGCGCGCGAGCTGAATAGGCTGGTTGTCAAAGGCGAGTTCGGGTGTACCAAGCAGCATAACCTGTATGGTCGATCGATCGATTGGCGATGCGACGCTGGGAGTTCCTGACCGTAGCATATGGCAATAGCTCCGTTCACGTACTGATGCGATCGTATCGTTACCGCCTGTATTGGCGCACATCCTTATCTACCGGTTCACGCCAGCGCTGGTGCGCTTGCTTCCGTTCGTGCGTGCTCATACGAGCGCAGCCCGCTCCAGCCTGCGCCAACCCGCCTCGAGCTCGATCCTCCGACCAAGCGATCGCCGTGCAAACCAGCTCAAAGTTAAAAAAAGTTTACCGGGATGGTTGTATCATAGCACCGGGAGGCGGCGCTGTCTACCCTCAGGAACACGGCGTGGGGGCGATCAGGCAGGAGTGCTGAGGTACCAGTCGGTTGCCATGGTGACTACAAGGGGCATCACATGACGCGGGCGCATGGTGCTGTGTGTGAGCTGCGATTGGGAAAGCTAGCGGGGGCGCGACGGCAGGGCAGGCATGCCGAAACAAATTGCCAGTGTTACCGCCCTACACATCGGCATGATGTCTGCGGCGCTGATAGGCCGCATGCTGCAGAGCAGGTGGTTCATCGCGTGGGTGTTCGTCGCGCCCCCGTGCCGCGCGCCGCCCAGCGATCGCGGGCCGCGTGCGCAGGGCCTGCTTGATCGCATCGGCGAAGGCATCGACAAAACCTGCGACGCGTTTGTAGCGCTCCAGTGGATCCTTTGCAAGCGCCCTGATCAGTACCCGCTCGATTTCGATTGGCAGATCGGGATTGAATGTACGTGGTAGGGGTACCTGTTCGTTGCGATGTTTCGAGATGACTGCCAGCGGAGAGTTGGCGACAAACGGCACGCGGCCGGTTACGAGTTCATACAGCACCACTGCCAGCGAATACACATCGCTTGCCGGCCCGATCGGGCCAAGCTCCGGGTGCGCCTGTTCGGGAGCGAGATAGGCTGGCGAGCCAAGCGTGCCGTGTGCGTGGCCGCTTGCTGGCAGCAATGCTCGCGCACCATAGGGCCTGCCGATGATCGTCGAGATGCCAAAATCACCCAGCAGCGTGCGATTATCGTGAGCGAAGATGATGTTTGAAGGTTTTACATCGCGATGGATAACGCCTTGGCTATGGGCGTATTCGAGTGCCGAGCCAATCTGCTGCGCGATCTGCTCTATCTCAGTCAGCGCGAGCCGCTCGCCGCGTGCCCGTAGCTGCGCCTGCCGCTTCTGGAGTGTTCCACCAGCCACATACTGCATGGCCAAATAGAAGCGGCGGCGGTACTCGCCAACATCATAGACATGCACAATGTTCACATGATCGAGGCGCGCAAGGATTCTGGCCTCGTGGTCGAGGTGCGGCAGAAACGTTGGATCGTTGGCCAGATTTGGGTGAATCAGCTTGAGCGCGACAAAGCGGTCGAGCGATGATTGCACGGCTTTGTATACCGTGGCTGTCGTGCCGTCTCCAAGCTTTTCGACAATATCATACTGACCGATTGTTTTCAACGCTTCGTCTGTAAACATCATGCCCTCTCCTTCTGGTTCACCGTGAGTATGACACAGGGCAGTTTACAAATTGTCTACAGAATCGAGACATGTGTATGCTGGCTGGCTGCTGAAGAATCGGTGGTGTAACTTTGTGAGCGTGGTAGAAACTAGGACTGTAACCGTTCAGGCCTAGTTGCGCAGTGGATGGAAAAAGGGCGAAGACCACCAGAAAGCAGCCGCACCGTCGAGTGTGGGCGCTTGTGCTGGGGTTGTTGAAGCAGGCGAAAGATAGCAGGCGAAAGGAAGCGAGATAGATCGACCGCGTAACTTCTAGTACTGACACGAGTTACGCGGTGACACCAACAAAACACCTTAACGAACAGAGCGTACAAAGCAGACGTGTCTACAATGCAGAAAAGTCTCCTCTATTTTGTTCGTTTCGCCCGCTGAACTAGCCTACAGCGTAATTTCTGATCCTGAAAGCTCTATCTGGAGTTGACTGACCACAATTGCTCTGGCGGTGGGCCAAGCTGTTCGACATGGTACTTCGCAGAGACCGCCGCCATCTGCCCAACCTCATCTGGCGTCGGGGTGTACGGTGGTGGAAGGTTCAGCTGCGTTGTTGGCTCGCCCATCTCGATAAAGCCCTGCTCGAGTCCAGCTGGTGCGGTGAGTTGCAGCAGTCGTGCTGGCGCGTCGCCCTCGACACGAAAGGCGTGTGGTACATCGCGTGGTAGAAACACGAACGCGCCCGGTTCGACGTGGAGTACCTCGTTGCCGACAAAGAATAAGAATGCGCCTTCAAGAATATAGAAGGCTTCATCCTCGCTATGATGCATGTGTAATGGCGTGGCAAAGCCAGGGGGCAACAACTGCTCGATCAAACTGAACTGCCCATTGGTCTGGCTGCCGCCGGCCTTCAGTGTCATGAGTGTGCCAAGGAACGAGAACGAACGGCCTTTCTCACGGGCATATGTAAACGGTGGGTGATGCATAGATCTGCTCCTATTGTGTGAATCTACAAATGTTGGGGGTTACTACTCACGGATGTAGCGGACTGCGGCTCCTTCGCCCCTACCGAGGGTGGCTCAATACTCGCGCCAAGCTGATGAATCAGACTCATCCAATCCGGCAGAGCCCAGTGCTGCACTACTTTGCCATCGACAACGTGGTCGATGCCAAGCACCATGAACTGCACTGGCTTACCAGTAGGCGGAATGCCAAGAAATGTGGCCCGATGTGTGCCATAGGCGGAAACGACCGTGCATACCATCTCACCCGCCACGATCTCCTGCTCAAAGGTATGGTGGAGATCGGGGAACGCGGCAAGCATAGCTGGAAAGTGCTGAAGCGTTTCGGAGAGACCTGGATGCGCCGCGATAGCAGTCCAGTTGCCCTGTTCTAGTGCAGCGACATACTGACGGACCGTTTCTTGAGCTGTAGAAGGAATCACTGATGTCACCTTTCCATCCTCGTGGTATACTAAAGTAGTAAAAAACCTGTCCTATATATGATAAAGGATTTTGTCTACATTGTCAACTCCTACGAACACAACAACCGACGGCTTTCTGATTGGCTCGTTGCTTGGCGCCGTCACTGCAGAGATCGAGCAACGGGTACTGAACGGCTACCAGCAGGCAGGATTTGCCGAGATTGGGCGGGCTCAGGCGCATATTTTCCGTCTTCTGCCGCCATCAGGTTGCCGAGTAACCGAGTTGGCAGCGTTGGCGCATACGAGTAAACAAGCAATGGGCTACCTCGTCAATGACTTGGAGCAGCATGATTATTTGGAGCGGGTACCCGATTCCAGCGATGGTCGAGCGCAGATTGTGCGCCGCACGGCACGCGGATGGGCGGTCAACCAAACGGCGCGCGGGGTTGTTGAAGCAACCCAGACAGAATGGGCTGAGCAGATTGGCACGCAGCGGATGCACGCGGTTCTAGAGGGTCTTGGGTTGATCGTAGCCGCGCTCGGCGTGCCCTACCAAGGCAGTGTCGCCGAAGCGACGATCTACAACACCTAATAAGGCTACATCGATAACAAGTACAGTAACCATTTAGGCCTAGTTGCGCGGTGACTTGACGCACTCCCGAGCATGCCGCGTTACCGCAACATGCAGTCTGCTAATCGGCCTGCGCCAGTCCGGTCACGGCATCCCCACCACCCGAAGCAAAAACGGGGTATGGTGCGCGTGTTGTGTTTGTTGGCGCATTGCGCCAACAAACACAACAAAAAAGCTAGCTGTTCCATGCTGCCGCAGGCGGAGAGTGCCAACTGCGTACGTCCTAAAACCCTACCTGCGACTTAGAGAGCGGTCGGCCAACCTATGCTATGATGCGGTGGGCGATTACGGCGTTATGTTTGGAGGAAGGCCATGATCGACACCTCACTCGAGCCCGTTACATTGTTGCTTGTTGATACTCCTGCTGGTGCGCCGCACTTCAGCCCGCCATCTGCGGCCCAGCAGCGCCAAGCAATCGAAGCCATCCTGCGTGCCTGCGGCGGCATGGTCTTTTCTCTGGAGCGTGGCGTTTTTGGTGCCACGTTTGTCGACAACCGGCGGGCCGTTGAGGCTGCACAGCGCGTGCAGCAGCGGGTGCTTGGCTCTGGCGATCGCCCACTCGATCTTCCCCGGGTGTCGCTGCATCGTGGGGTTGTCTACAGCGCGCACGCGCGGCCCTATGGCGCAACGGTCGATCGGGCGCTTCAGCTGCTCGCTGCGGGGCAAAGTGGCCAAATCCTGCTTTCGCGCGCCGCCAGTGAGCAGGCCCGTCAGGGATTGCCGGCAGGCACCCAGCTTCAAGACCTCGGCATGCATCGGCTTGCTGATCTCCTACGGCCCGAGCAGATCGCGCATCTTGTCGACGCCGAGAATCCGCGGCCGGTTCTGCCGTTGGTGACGACGCTGGATAGCTACCCGAATAACCTGCCGATTCAAGCAACCCCACTTGTCGGGCGTAACCAGCATATCGCCGAAATCTACGATATCCTGCTCGATCCTGAAGTGCGGATGCTGACGCTGACTGGCATGGGCGGCACCGGCAAGACGCGGCTTGCCGTGCATGCTTCGGCGGCACTGCTTGAGGCATTTCCCGATGGTGCGTACCTCGTCGCGCTGAGTCCCGTCACAAACCCGCTGCACGTCATGAGCACGGTCGCGCATGTACTTGGAATCGTCGGCGCGAGCGAGCAGCAAATTCATGAGCGCGTGCTGAACGATCTTCGTGACAAACAGGTGTTGCTTGTGCTCGATAATTTCGAACATGTGCTGGCCGCGGTGCCAGTCGTCAGCGATCTGCTGGCTGAGGCCGCAGGCCTGAAAATCATTGTCACAAGCCGCGAGCCACTGCATCTGTACGGCGAGCGCGAATATGCTGTGCCGCCGCTGGCGCTTCCTGACGCGCAAGCGCCCGCTTCGATCGATCAGTTGCTCCAGTATGAGGCGGTGCGGCTGTTTGTCGAGCGGGCACGCGCAGTCAAGAATGGCTTCACGCTGAATGCGGCGAACGCGCCAACAATTGTCGAGCTTTGCCGCCGGCTCGACGGCCTGCCGCTATCGATCGAGTTGGCGGCAGCCCGCGTCAAACTGCTTTCACCCGCAGCACTGCTGGCCCGGCTGAGTGAGTTGCTCGATGTCCTGATTGGCGGCGCGCGCAATCTGCCGTCGCGCCAGCAATCGCTGCGTAACATGATCGATTGGAGCTTTAATCTGCTTTCTGCCGAGGAGCGCGTGGTCTTCTGCCGGCTTGGCGTGTTTGTCGGCGGTTTCAGTATCGATGCAGCCGAGCAGATTCTTTGGAGTTTGTCGGGGGGCGAACAGGCCAACCTCGTACATCGGAATAGCTTGCTCGATCTGCTCGCCTCATTACTCGACAAAAGCTTGTTGCGCCAGGATGAGGCCGAGGATTCACCGCGCTTCTCGATGTTGGAAACTATTCATCTCTATGCGGTAGAGCAACTGGCCAGCAGTGGTGAGCAGCTGCTTCTGGCCGAACACCATGCCAGCTATTTCTGTGAGCTGGTCGAGCACGCCAAGCCCGGGCTGCAGGGCCTTGATCGGCGTGTCTGGCTTGGACGGCTTGACCAAGAGTACGCTAATATCAGAAGCGCGCTTGACTGGTCGTTTCAGCACAACCGCTTGGATCTGGCAGGCCGCATGGCAGCCGAACTGTGGCCGTACTGGTATGGGCGCGGTCTTATCAGCGAGGGCCGCACATGGCTCGAACAGGCGCTGGCAAGCGCGGAGGTCGCGCCGCCGCCGCTGCACGCCAAATTACTCCATGGTGCAGGAACCCTGGCGATGGTACAGGGCGAGTACGCGCGCGCGCAGGAACTGCTCGACCAGAGCCTGGAGCTTGGGCGCGCGCATGGTGATCTGCGCCACGTCATTACGGTGCTGAACAACCTCGGTACAATTGCCACGCACCAGGGCACGTATGCGCAAGCGCAAGAACGCTATGCAGAAAGCCTGAGTCTAGCCAGACCGCTCGACGATAATCGGCTGCTCGCCGGCACGTTGGGTTCGGCTGGGCTTGCGATGCTGCAACAGGGCCGCTATGACGAGGCGCACACACTCTATCAAGAGAGTTTGGAACTCCTCCGTGAACTTGGCGCTACGGAAACTATTGCACGCTCACTGACTGAACTCGGGGCGATTGCGCGCTATCAGGGCAACTACGCGGGCGCGTTAGCGCTCCACGAAGAAAGCCTGTCACTTGGCCGCGAGCTTGGCTACCTGCATGGCATTGCACGAACACTTATCAAGATTGGAACGGTGGCACGCCTGCAAGGCGAGTGGCAGCGCGCCACCGCCTCATATGGCGAAGCGCTGGAACTGGCACGCTCACTCAGCGATAAGCTGAGTATCGCCGAGGGCCTGGAGGGCTTGGCAAGCATCGCGAGCATGCACGGGCATAGCGACCGCGGGATTGTGCTCTGGGGCGCGGCGGAATCGGTTCGCGATGCCATCCACGCGCCAGTGCCGCTTGCGGATCGCGCCGAGTACAGCCGCCTGATTGCCGCAGCTCGCGGCGCGATGGGTGATGCAGTCTTCACCGCTCTGTGGACCTCTGGCCGCTCGATGACCCCTGAACAGCTTCAGTCGCTCCCGGCACCCGTGCTGCCGGTGTCGGCTGCCAAAGCCCCGCTGTTTCCTGCCGAACTGACCGAGCGCGAGGTCGAAGTGCTACGGCTGATCGCACAAGGCCTGACCGATGTGCAGGTTGCCGACAAACTGGTGATCAGCCCGCGTACGGTCAACAGCCATCTGCGCACCATCTACAGCAAAATCGAGGTTACCTCGCGAACGGCAGCTGCGCGTTTCGCGCATACGCACGGCTTGCTGTGAGGCGAACTGCGCCGTGCAAAGCGAGAAAGGGCTGGCAGCGAGCGTCAAACGCTCGCTGCCAGCCCTTTCTGATCCGCACTGACGCTTCTTGATTGTAGCTGCTTCACGCTGCGCGCGCAGCATACACATAGTGCGCGTCCTTGATCAGGTGCGTGATTCGTACGATGTTGGTGTGCTTGCCCTGGTTGCGCAGCGTTTGCGCAGTTTTGGTCCAGTAGTGGTGCTTGCGCAGAAATGCCAGTTGCCATTCGTACCAAGCTTGATCGGAGAGATGGCCCTCGTATGCCGCCAGCTCCTTGCGTAACAGCGCGCTTTTTTGCGAGAAATCGACTCGCCCAAGTGAGTCGAGGTCGGCGTCGGCTAGCACTTGTTCAAGCAGGGTATGCGGTTGTTGTGGCATGCGGGTCGCCAAAATCATGTTGGCGATCTGCTCAATCTGCGCTGCCGCATAGCCGTACAGCGGCAGCACAGTGGTTGCAATGTCGACACTGATCTGCTCGTGGTGCTCACGCCGGCCCACATAGCCAAGATCGTGGAAATATGCCGCTGTGCGAACGAGCATCAGCTGGCTCCCGACAACGCCTTCGTGTCGTGCAAGTCGTTCGACCGCAGGGACAACATCCTCAAAGGTATGCTGAAGCGAGTGATAACAGAGCTGTCGCGGCAGCGTGCGCTCCAGCATATTGAATGCGAACTGCCGCGCCCCCGCCACGTCGGGATTGTTCATCATTGCGGCGCTCCTTGATGCCGCTAGCTTGATCGGTAAGAATGCTTTCCGCTGGCAACGTCCAACGCTAGTTTCTACGCCAGTCTGGCTGGAAATCTCTGGTGAATCCATCGGTGATCTGGGTTAGGCCGGTGCCATCTGCCCTGATTACAATGATGCCGCGAGCACATGGCTGCTGTGTTGGAAGCGCGCTGAAGCACGAACCAGTGAACACGATCTGGTTGGAATCAGGTGCCCACCTTGGGTTTTCCCACTCGCGGAACAAAAAGCTCGACTCGGTATCGAGCAGCATTTGCTGATTCGACCCATCACTATTCATGATGTAGATCTGCCCATTGCTCGGCACGTTCTGGCTGTTTGGCACCGCAAGGCGATACACTATCTTTTGCCCATCGGGTGACAACGCCGGCTGTTCAGCAGAAGTACCCTCCTGATTACTCAGATTAACGAGGTTCGAGCCATCGGCATTCACGCCGAAGATAGCTCGGTAGCCGCTTGGCTGCACGCCGGAAAATACGATCCTGGTACCGTCAGGCGACCACGCCGGCCGGTCTAGTGTTCGAATGTTGGCCAAGGTGGCCGCATTCGTGCCGTCGACGTTTATAACATTCAGTTGCGTAATTCCTTCGCGAGTTGAAGCGAAGGCGATTCTGCTGCCATCGGGCGACCAACTGGGCAGGCGGTCAACGACTTTCGGCGTGGTGATGTTGGCTGGGTTTGTTCCATCGGCGTCGATGACGAAAATATCGGATTCGGTGAGGCCCAGTGACGCCTCTAGCACGAATTTTGTGCCGTCGGGCGACCATTCGAAACTGCGCACTGTGGGTGGGAAACTGATCGTAACATTTGTGACATTCGTGCCATTGGCGTTCATTACATACACATCGT
>JACMIM010000551.1 GCA_014381165.1 Roseiflexaceae bacterium | reverse complement strand
GCGATGTGTATTTCATAGTGTTAGCTACGTCGGAACCCGGTTTTCGGTTGTCATCATGGAGCATACTCCCTCACCGGGCGCAGGCGGGTTGAAACCCACTGCTATGCAAAACGCGCTGAAGCGCGTTGGGGTGGCTGAACGCGCTTCAGCACGTTTGGCATATCAGACGCCGGATGCATCCGCTGGCCGTGGTGGTGGCGCAAAAGTTTACGCGCACCCGTGAGCGGATCAATGCCCCTGCTCACTGCTATACTACGTGTCTACTGTATGCTATTGCCTTCATCTAGCTGAACTGGAGATAGGCCAATGCCGCCACAACTCTACGTCGCCGTGCCATCATACGCCATGACCGACCCCGCCGACCGGGCCGACCGGCTGAAGTTGGCGCGCACCTGGGCCGATCTATGCGGCTGGGATGTCGTCGAATCGCCGCTGCTGCGCCGCTACCAGGCCGCTGGCACATGGCCGCCTGTTGCGCTGCGCGCCGAGGACATGCGCGCCGCGCTTCAGCACGCGGTGGTCTGGGCGGCGCACGGCGGCTACAGCGCGGTCGAATTGATTCCCGCGCTGCTGGCGGCGGATGCTCCCGCCACGCCGCCGCTGCTGATCGGCTATAGCGACAGCACCGTGCTGCACGCCTGTTGGCAGCAGCGCGGCTGGCAGCGGCGCATCTATGGCAGCCTGGCTTCCTCGGCGCAGGATTCACGGCGAGGCGAGAGCTTGCTGGCGCTGCTGCGCGGCCAGGGCTACCGCTGCGATAGTACGACTGAAGCTGCAGGCCTGGTGCTGCGCCCCGGCACGGCCTGCGCCCCGCTGTTCGCGGCCTGCCTGGTGGTGCTGGCCGGCCTAACCGGCACGCCAGCCATGCCTTCGCTGCACGGCACGATCCTGGCGATCGAGGACACCGATGAGCGACCGTATGCGGTCGATTTCGCCATGCAGCAACTCTACTTGTCTGGCGCACTCGCAGGCGTGGCCGGGCTGCTGTGCGGCTCGTTCCACCACACGCCACATAGCGATTACGGCGGGCCGACTGTGCTAGAGGTGCTGCGCGGCTGGGCCGACCGGCTGGATGTGCCATGTGTGGCCCGCCTGCCCTTCGGCCATATGGACGATCCAATGGTGCTGGCCTGCGGCATCGAGACGCGACTGGCAGCGCACCAGGATGGCGTCTGGAGCGTCGAGTGGCCGCCGACCAAGCTGGTGTAACCATAACGTATACATACGCCAATGATCGACACAGCACAACCATAACGGAATCATTGAATTATGCTACTGTTACAGGTCTACACTTGACGGCCTACGCAGCTCGCGCTAGAATAGGCCATCCTGTAACCGAAGCTAGCCGAATAGACAGTTCCCCCGCGTGCCTCATTCCCGCTTAGACAGGGAGCCTCCATATGACCAAAGTAACGATTATTGGCGCAGGCAGTGCGGTGTTTGCCCGCCAGGTGATGACCGACATCCTGAGCATCGATGGATTGGACAGCGGCACGTTCGCGCTGGTCGACATCGACCCGGCCAGGCTGGAGTTGGCCCAAAAGATCGCCGAGCGGATCATCGAACTGAAGGGTAAATCGTGGAAGGTGGTCGCCTCGACCGACCGCCGCGATGTGTTAGCTGGTAGCGATTTCGTGGTCAACTCGATCGAAGTGGCTGGCCTGGCGAATGTGCGCCACGATTTCGACATTCCCATGAAGTACGGCATCAACCAGTGTATCGGCGATACGATTGGGCCAGGCGGTATCTTCAAGGCGCTGCGCACTGGCCCAGCCTGGCTGGAGATCGTGCGCGATGTCGAGCGGCTGGCACCCGCTGCGCTGATCATGAACTACACCAACCCCATGTCGATCCTAACACTGGCGGCGCTGAAAACGGTCAAGAATCAAGTCGTCGGCCTGTGCCACAGTGTCCAGGGTTCCTCGCATCAACTAGCCGGCTACCTGGGTGTGCCCTACGCCGAACTGGAGTGGGCCTGCGCCGGCATCAACCACAACGCCTGGTTCACCCGGCTGGCGCAGCATGGCCAAGACATGTACCCCACGCTGCTGAAGCGGATCGCCGAGCAGCCCGAGATATACGAACAAGACCCGGTGCGCTTTGAGATGACCAAACATTTCGGCGCGTTCGTGACCGAGTCGTCCGGCCATTTCTCGGAATATGTGCCCTACTTCCGCAAGCGGCCCGAGCTGATCGAGAAGTTCTGCCGGCCCGGCTATTTGGGTGAAACTGGTTTTTACGCCAATAACTGGCCCGCCTGGCGCAAAGGCAACGACGAAAACATCGCCAAGATGCTTAGGGGCGAGGTCGAGACTCCACTGAAACGCAGTCATGAGTATGCCTCCTATATTGTTGAAGGCCGTGTGTTCGACAAGCCGCAGGTGATCTATGGCAATGTGCGCAACGCCGGGCTGATCGACAACCTGCCCGACGGCTGTGTCGAGGTGGCCTGTCTGGTCGATCGCAATGGCATCCAGCCAACACACTTCGGCGCGCTGCCCGAGCAACTGGCCGGCCTGAACCGCAGCCACATGAGCGTGCATAACCTGGTCGTTGAGGCGCTGCTGAATGGCGACCGCCAGGCGGCGAAATACGCCCTTCAGCTCGATCCGCTTTCCGCAGCAGTCTGTTCACCCGAGGAGATCAGCGCGCTGTTCGACGAGATGTGGGAAGCCGAGGCCGAGTATTTGCAGGCGTTCAGGTAGGAGCTAGGGGCTGGGGGCTGGGGGTTAGCGAAGGCAATGATACGTCGGCACTATGTATTGTACGCCTGCCAGCCCCCAGCTCCCAGCCCCCAAGCCCCCCCCCCCCCGCCCCCCCCCCCCCGCTCCCAGGCTACTTCCAGGTAGCATGTCTGTAAAAAGAAAGTTTAGTCTACGGAGCTGAGCATGTGCTTGTCGCCAAGCTTGTCTT
>JACMIM010000550.1 GCA_014381165.1 Roseiflexaceae bacterium | reverse complement strand
TGATGCATCAGTCCTCAGCGAGTTTCGCCAACGTCTTATTACTGGCAGTGCCGAAACACTGCTCTTTACCACCCTGCTCGATATCATCCGCGAACACGGACTCATCAAAGCGCGCGGTAAGCAACGCACGGACAGTACCCATGTCTTGGCCGCTATCCGCGTGCTGAATCGCCTCATGTGCGTTGGTGAAGCGCTGCGACAAGCCCTTAATGCGCTGGCGACGCTTGTACCCGACTGGTTGTTCGCCCATAGCGACCCCGACTGGTTTGATCGATACCGACAGCGTTTGGAAGAGTTCCGACTGCCCACGAGTAAAAGCGACCGGATAGCCCTCGCCAATCTCATTGGTGTTGATGGACGCAGATTGCTTGAAGCGGTGTATGCGCCAAGCGCACCCACCTCGCTACGCGAACTGCCGGCCGTTACTACCCTGCGTCAGATTTGGATTCAGCAGTACTATGCCGTCGAACATTCCGAAGCAGTGCGCTGGCGTGATGACGCTGATCTTCCTCCTGGTGCACAATTGATTGTGTCACCGTATGATAGTGAGGCCCGTTGGAGTGAGAAACGCAGCATGACGTGGGTGGGCTACAAAGTCCATGTGACGGAAAGCTGTGACGATGATGGGCCGCCCCTCATTACGAATGTGGAAACCACGCCGGCAACCCAGCCTGATGCCCAAGCGCTTGCGCCTATTCACGCCGCCCTTGCCGACCACAACCTCCTACCAGCCGAACACATGCTCGATGCGGGCTACGTTGATGGAACGCGGCTCCTTGAAAGTCGCTCGTTGGAGGTTACGCTGCTCGGGCCTGTCCCACGGGACGGAAGCTGGCAGGCGCGAACGGAGGGCGCGTTTGATACGACGTATTTTGCCATCGACTGGGAACAGAAGCAGGTACGTTGTCCGCAAGGACATAGCAGCCGGGAATGGAAAGCGGCACGTGATCGCCACGGGAAGGCGACCATCCACGTTGCGTTTGCACAGGCCACCTGTCGTGACTGTCCGATTCGTGCGCAATGTACGCAAGCTAAAATGATGGGGCGTGAGCTGACGCTGCGGCATCAGGAACACCACGAAGCGATACAAGCAGCCCGAATTCGGCAGAAAACGACCGACTTCAAGCACGCATATGCACGCAGATCGGGCGTTGAAGGTGTGCTTTCTCAAGGTGTCCGGGTCTGTAATTTGCGGCGGAGCCGGTACATTGGGATGACCAAAACGCGTCTCCAGCATCTGATCATTGCGACGGCCATCAATCTGATTCGTCTGGTTGCCTGGTTGCTGGAGCTACCACGTTCATCCACACGCCAGTCGGCTTTTGCCGCCCTTGGGGCGGGGCAAGGCCTAAAATTTGGTTGGTCTGGCGCAGGCTGACCTTCTCAGAAAGGGTTCGCCAGCAGTATCTTTTATACAGTCACCCGACCTTTATGTATGGCACACGCTGTCCTCGCCGCCTTGCCCGCAACCCAATGGCAAACAGTGAGGTGGCGTACCGGCAGCAAAGGGGCCATGCAGAAGCAATTCGTGGCCATACGGATGCACATGGGCACGGGCGAAGCTGGACGCAGCCTTGACGATTTTCGCGTGTACACGAGCGCGGAAGGCTGGCTGATTGGTGAGCGCCCGCGGGAGGGCACATCGGATGAGATCAAATACTATTGGATCAACCTACCAGCCGATACCACATTGAACCAGCTTGCGGCATATGTTCGCGCCCGGTGGCCGATCGAGCAGTTCTACGAGGATGCGAAACAAGAATATGGTCTGGGTGATTACCAGGGACGACGCTGGGATGGCTTCCATCGCCATGTCGCGCTGGTGATGCTGGCCTACAGTTTTCTCGTGCAGCACCGCATGACCGAGCTGGACGTGCGGC
>JACMIM010000549.1 GCA_014381165.1 Roseiflexaceae bacterium | reverse complement strand
TCCTGTTTGTTTGTGTTTTGGGGTTTGGGTTTTGGGGCTGGGGTTTGAACACAATTACATATTAGTTGCGGCACCCCAGCCCCTAGTCCCCAGCACCCAACCCCTAGCCCCTCGCAGCCACCCCCGTCTTCCTGACCATGTCCGACACGAACTCGACCACTTGAATCATGTCCTGCTCGCCATAGCCAGCCGCTGTCGCCGCCGCAAAGGTGCCGAGGGCTGCCGCGCCCGTTGGCATGGGCACGCCCGCGTCTAGGCCAGTCGCCAGCATCGCGATCAAGTCCTTGCGCACGCCGGTTACGTCGAATGCCACCTCGGCCTGCTCGCCAAGCAGCAGTGGTGCTTTGGCGCGCAGCGCCGGCAGCGCCACCGGCGAATCGAGGTAAACCGCGAGCATTTGTGCGGTGTCCAGGCCATACTGTCGGCCCATTGCGATCGCCTCGGCTAGGCCAGCCCAGAAGATCGCCATCGGCATGTTCAGCGCCAGCTTCATGGTCGTGCCGGCCCCGTGCGGGCCAAGGTGTGCGACCCGCCGCGCCAGCACATCGAACACCGGCATTGCCCGTGCGACATCTTCGGCGCGCCCACCTGCCAGCACCAGCAGCTGGCCGTCGCGGGCGGGCTGGAGCGTCCCAGAGACCGGCGCATCCACCATTTGCCCACCGCGCGCCACGACTTCTGGAACCAACGCTAGTATCGTCGACCTGCGGATGGTGCTCATCTCGATCAACAGCTTGCCATCAAGCTCGGCGGAGAGCAGGCCAACAGAGCCATTGTACACTTGTTCTACTGCCGCGTCATCAGTCAAAATAGTGAGAATCATGTCGCTTGTTGCCACAAGCGCGGCAGGCGATTCTGCCCACGTTGCGCCCTGCGCAAGCAGCGAATCCGCTTTGGCTTGGGTTCGATTATGTACAGAAAGGCTGAACCCAGCCGCCCGCAGCCGCGCGCCCATCGCCTGACCCATGCGGCCAAGGCCGATCAGTCCGATTTGTTCCATGGTTGGCCCTCGTGATATGACAAGATGACAAGGTGACGAGATGACAAGGTGACGACATGACGAGATCAAAAGGTGACAAAGTTCGTTGTCATCTTGTCATTTTGTCATCTCGTCTAGCTACGTTCTGGCCTGGAGACACGGATGCGGCTCGATCGCTTCGCAGCGCTTGCGCGCTTAGAGCAAAGCTGTTAATGACACGAGTTACGCGGCGACGTGCCAATAACGGACGCGCCGCGCGGCTGAAAGCCGCTGGCTGGCATGACGAAGCCCGCCTGCGCGAGCTAAAACAGCGTCTTCAGCCCGCGCGTGTACGCTCCGGGCGGGCGACAGTTGGCAGATACCCGCGTACCTCGTGTCAATGAGGGCTCTATCGACGCCGCAGAACCCCTAACTCGAAGAACTTGACTAAGTAGCGTAGATTATTTAAGATTTGATACATCCAGCAGGGGATAATTTGCGCATATCTGTATGTGGTTTTCGAGTGTCAGAAAGGAACGTATTCCCATGAGCCGATTCGATGAGTTTCTGACGGCAAATGCGACGTTCGCGTCAAGCTTCGACAAGGGCGGTTTGCCAATGCCGCCCGCCCGTCATGTCGCAGTGGTCGCTTGCATGGACGCACGGCTTCACCCTGAAAAGGTATTGGGGCTAGAAATCGGTGATGCACACGTTATTCGTAACGCGGGTGGTCGCGCCGCAGATGCGATTCGTTCGTTGGTCATTTCCGAACGCCTGCTTGGAACAACCGAGATCGTGGTATTACACCATACCGACTGCGGGATGTTGACCTTTACCAACCAGCAGCTGACCGACAAAATTCAGGCTGATCTCGGTGTGGATGTTCGTGAGCAAGATTTTCTGCCATTCCCCGACCTTGAGCAGAGCGTGCGTGACGATGTGGCACTACTGCGCGAATCGCCACTGATTCCCAAAGACATTCCAATTAGTGGCGCGATCTACGATGTGAACAGCGGCAAAGTTCACGAAGTTACACGGGCCTGATTACTAGATCGCACGAGGGCAGGACTTTCGCTTCTCGCCTGCGGCGGGCAAGGAAAAGTACTCTTTTTATTTTGGTTTTTGGCGTGGAAACGCCAAAAACCAAAAGAATCAGTAGAACATACCACGCCCGCCGCAAGCAAAAAACAAGCCAGACATTATTGCTTATTCGAGGTGACATCGATCACGCACCCATCGTTTTAGAAAGTCAAAAAACTGGTCGAAATGCGCATCGTCGATCCAGCCGGTTGCGGTGTAGCCGTTCGTCGCGCGTTCGATTTCGACAGTATTGATCCAAATATGGCGTGCGGCGACAAAGTAGGGAATCGCGGCGCGTTCAGGTTCGCTCAAGTGGCGTAGCGTGGTATAGCCGCCTAGGTATGCCTCGCACACTGCTTCTGCCTGCGGCAGATCGCGCATCGACCAGAAAAGTACTGCGAGATCGTAGGCGCGGTAGCTGAGCGGGCCGTCGAAATCAATCAGCGTAAGCCCACCCTCTGGTGTCACGAGCAGGTTTGTCTTGTGCAGATCGCCATGGCACAGGCCGAACAGCGGCGGCACTTCGGCGACCAATATTTCAAGGGCCTGTTTGAGCTGCGGCACAAGCGACCGAAGATAAGATACGTCACCGGGTCGTCCGTTCAACAGTCGCTCCCAAAATAGCAGAGGTTTGTCGAGCATTGTTGTGAGATCGAAGCGCCAGCGCTGAGAAGTTTGCGGCAATGTGTCAAAGCAAGTATGCATACGGGCAACGGCTTGGCCATAGGTAAAACTTTGTGCTGGCGTGATCGCTTTTCCTGGCGGCGTGCCGTGAGCAAACTCGAATAGCGTAGCGAAACGCGGTCCTTCGAGCGCCGCCAGTTCCTGCACATAGCTGCCATCGCAACGCTGTATCGGCCGCGCAATTGGCACACGACATGTCGCGAGCTTCAGCAGCAGTTCAGCGTCTTCGGTATGCCCGGCAATCGAACCACCACTGATGGTAATGCGCAGAATCCAGCGCTGAGTTCCAGCGGAAACGAGATAGGTGTCGCTGCCGCCCTGCTGGAGTAGACGGCAGTTTACAGGCGGCTCGAGCGCGTAGTTGCTTAAGACCTGCTCGATCAGCGATTGGTTGGAAAGCACTGAATACATTGCGGGGAATGGTGGCATATAGCGAGCCTCCGGATTTATGAAAAGTGGGAGGGGATTTTTCTCGGGGGCTGCGCCCCCAAACCCCCGCTTCGCGCTTCGCACGTTACTCCTCTTCCAGCGCCTGTGTGCTCAAATCCCTCCCGTGGCGCAGCACTTTTTCGAATATCAGGAATTCGCGCGTGGCGTGCATGCCCGCGCGCCCGTACAGGCGGGTGGCGCCGGTGAGGCTTTGGGAATCGACGCTGAGGCCAACCCGATGGTGGCCGCGCGCTTGCAGCTCACGAAAGCTGTGGTGCAGCAGTGCAAGACCCAGCCCCTGTTTGCGCCAGGGCCGCCGCACTGCCAGCGTGTTAACCCAGGCCGCCGGGAAATCATCGGTGCGCGGCGCACACAGCGCCATGCCTGCGATCTCCGCGCCGTCCATTGCCAAAAACCACAGCGCGGGATCGAAGTGGGGGCTGCCAGCATTGGCGGCCTGCATGCGCTGAAAGCCTTGCTCAAAAGGCTGCTCGACAAAGCCCCGGTGATCGCGGAAGGCTTCCTGATCGGCGGCATAGACCGCCCGCTCCTGGCCTGGTTGCATGGGCCGAATGCTCATGTTTGGGGGCAGGACTGGCTCAGAAATAGCGTCGTCAAGCGAACGCTCCATGGTCAGGCTCACGCGCGAGTTCTCGAAGCCTCGGTCGAGAAACAGCTGCTTCGTCGCCGCGTCGCTGGCCTGGCAGCCACACTCGGCCACGATCATTACGCCATCGGGGGCGAGCGCCAGCGAGGCGTGGGCGCGCTGCTCGGCCCAGGCCATGAGTGCGCTGCCCAGGCCTTGGCCACGCAGTTCGGGTTCGACGCGTGCCCACAGCCAATTCAGCACATACGGCGCAAAGTTCCAGCGCTCGATCAGGCCGGCCAGGCTGCCATCGGGCAGCACCGCCACACGGGTGTCGTCCGCCAGACTAAAGCCCGCGAGCCGCCACTCGACAGCATAGCCCGCGACCGTGAATTCGGCCTCGCCAGCATTGGCCTGCGAGTCGCGGTTGAACAGCTCGACCAGCTGCGGTAGATCGTCGAAGCTCGCTGGTCGCAACGTGAAACGAAAAGGTTCAGTCATGAATTGCCCTCCCTTTGTGGTGCATTCCCAGACTTACGCTAGGCCGTGCCGAAGGGCCAGCACCGCAGCTTGGGTGCGATCGGCCACGCCAAGTTTGGTAAATAGCCCGCTCACATAGTTGCGCACGGTTCCTTCGGAAAGGTGCAGCGCGTTCGCGATGTCGGGGTTGCTTAAGCCACGGGCCAGCAGGCGCAGCACCTCCAGCTCGCGCTCGCTAAGCTGGTCGGCCAGCATCGAGGCGACCGCTGGGGCGTTGCCACGCGCGAACTGCTGGAGCAGCTTGCCGGCTACGGTTGGGTCGATGTAGGTCTTGCCAGCACTGGTTCCGCGCACCGCCGCAACGAGATCCTCGCGCGTTGTGTCTTTGAGCAGGTAGCCTACCGCGCCCGCCCGTATTGCATCGAAGACCCACTCGTCGGCGTCGTAGGTCGTGAGCACGAGCACGCGCGTGTTGGGAAAGCGCCTGGTAATCTGGCGCGTCGCCTCGATACCGTTCAGCACCGGCATCTGGAGATCCATCAGTACTACATCTGGAACAGTTTTCGCAGCCAACTCGACCGCATCGGCCCCGTTTTGGGCCGCTCCAACCACCTCGATATCCGGCTCCAAGCCCAGCATCAAGCGCAGCCCATCGCGCACTGTCGCTTGGTCGTCGCAAATAATCACGCGCATGGAGCACCTCCGTTGCAGATCGTAACCGTCACGGTTGTGCCTGCCTGTGGTTGGCTCGCAATTATCAGGCTACCACCGCCGAGCGCAGCCCGCTCGCGCATGCCCACCAGGCCATAGTGACCAGCCTGCGCTACCTGGTCAGGCGAGAAGCCGCGCCCATCGTCGCGAATTGCCAGCTTGATGCACGGCTCTAGAATTAGGCTAATCTCCAGCGTTTGTGCAGCAGCGTGCTTGGTCGCATTGGCAATCGCCTCTTGGGCGATCCGATACAGGCACTGCTCCACCGTTGGGGCGAGCGGCACACGCTCGTCGGGCAGGGTCAGCACAAGTGTAAGGCCCGCTCGTTCGGTCGCCGCACGAGCCAGATGCTCAAGCGCCAACAGCAAACCGAGGTCGTCGAGCGGGCTAGCCCGGAGCGACTGAAGCGCCTGCCGGGTTTCCTGTAGGCCGTTGCGGGTTGCGCCAAGCGACTGCTCGACCAGCTGGCGCGAAACCTCGGGGTTGGTCGCCCAGTAGGCGCGCGCCGTTTCCAACTGCACGGCGATACTGCTCAATGAGTGGGCCAGCGTATCGTGCAGCTCGCGGGCCATCGCGTTGCGCTCGCGGCTGATCGTCAGTTGCTCAAGCGTTGCCGCATACTGTACCAGCCGTGCGTTTGCTGCGAGCAGCGCCTGCCGCTGCTGTTGCTCGGCCTTACTGAGCTGGCGCACAAAATAACCGATTGTCAGCAGGGCCACCGAGAGAAAGCCAAAGGCCAGCACGCCACCCAGGCTAATATCGCGCACCGAGCGAAAGAGCAGCTCGACGACAACAATATTAAAAAGGCCCATTGCCAGCGCAAACTGAGCGACATGGCGCAAGCGGTACTTCCAGCCGATCATCACGGCGACGGTTGGCCAGAGCACCAGCCAGTGGGCGATCACAATGATATTACTGAACGAGCGCGGTTCCGTCATCAGGCTGAGCATATCGCGCCGCACCGACCAGAGCAGGATCGCCTGTGAGCCGAATGCGGCGAAGATCAGCACGGCCGGCAGATAAGCTGCGCCCATGCGCCGGCGCAGCCAGCCCGATGAAAGATAACTGACCAGGATCACCGCGTGGAGCACATACAGCAGCGTAATCAGATGCCCGGTCGGCATTAGCCCCGGCACAAAGCGCAGCCCGAGCAGCAGCAGCAGCAGCAGCAGCCAGAGGTACGCAAAGCTGCGCAGCGCGGGTAGCGGATCAGACTGATGGGGTAACGATACACGCATAGAGCAAACCTACGTCATTTGTAAAGGCGCGTCAGCGCAAAGCAGGGGTTTGGGGTGCAGCCCCCGAAAAAATTCCCTTTCCTGATATTACGTCCCGTAGGATCGCTAGTGTATGGTAGCAGGTTGCTCACAGGCCGCAACTGACAGCTGTCATAAGCCAGCGTGATCATGGTCACAAAGCGTGGCGCAGCCTATGACAATGCGCGATACGGGGCATGATTTGCGGCACTACCCGCCTTGCCAACTGCATGGTACCGTAACAGCACCGACGGTAGCTTGACTATGTCAGATAAGGAAACATCCCGTAGGCACCTTTCGCTCCGAGCTGCAATTGCATTACTGTTGACTAGTGCGCTGGCCGCTTGCGGCAGCGCACTAGCCAATTCAGTCCCAGCTGTTACTGCCAAACAATCCATGCCGGTGCCCGCCGATCTGCGCGATTTCCGCTACTGCGAGATAATCCCGGTGTTTCGCGAGCGCGCCACGCTGTCGGTCGAGGTGTATAACACGATTAGCCTGAATGACTGCCCGGCCGACTTATGGGCAAAGCTGGGTGCGGATGCGATGGCGAAGCAGTATGGCACCCAGCAGATCTCGAGACACTGGGCGCGCGTGCTGGCAGATGATACCCAATTGAAGGCCGACAGCCTGGCCTATGTGATCAACGATGATCTCTACAACTCGTATCAGCGGGTTACGCCATAGAGTAACGCGAGGAGGCACATGCCGATGGGAGTACGCATGCGACGAATCATGGCCCTGTTGATCATCGGAAGCTTGTTGCTTGTGGGCTGTGGCGGCCAAATCGGGCCAGGGAATGACCCGAACTTCAGCTTCTCGACCGCGCGCACAAGCCGCCCCGATGGTAGCGCATGTCTGGGCGGCGAGGGCCAGACGGTGGCTAAGGAGCTGATCAACATCCGAACCTTCGAGATTGTAATCGGCGGCGGCAGCAACCCAATGTCTGATGCCGACTGGCCGAGCTTCCGACCGCGCCTGCCATGGTCGAAAAACTCGACCCGCTACCTGCTGTTCAACAAGGGCTGCTTCTTCCGCTCGCCTGGCGTGGCAGCCAACTGTGTGGGCGACGCCTGTGTTAAGTTTGTCGAAGAGTTCGATCACACGTGGCTGCTGTTGACCAACGTGGCCAACGCAACCTGCCTGCCCGATACCACGGGCTGCCAAGGCGACCAGGTAAAGCCGGGATTTATGAGCGTCAACACGATCGACAAGTGCCAGCAACTCGCCTTTAACGGGCCGACAATCTACGAACTGAGCGATCCAGCGGGCAACCGTTATGTCATGCACGCCACCGCCACTGGCACGCCCGACACGAGCACGGTGCAGCTGCCGAGCGGCTGGCAGCTTCAGGCCAAAACCATCGATGCGACGCTGGTGATCGAGCCGGTGGGCGGCGACAATGGCTGCTACTACAACATCGTGCGCGATAACCTAGTGCAGAGCTACCACCAGTATGTTTACGCCGGGGCGCAGTGGCCCTAGTACTCCATCCGAGGATTTCAATGTCACCCGATCGTAAATTCTGGCTGCGCCCTGCCCCGGCGAACCTGATCTGGCTGGTGCTATTCGTGATCGGCCTGATCAACCTGGTACGCGGCGGCGGCCATCTACTGCTTTCTGACGGTGGGGCGGGCGCGGCTGGCATAAGCCTGGCGCACAGCGGTGCCGCCGATTTAGTGTACGTCTTTGGCGTGTCAGGAGCCTTCGAGCTACTGCTGGCGCTCTGGCAGGGGTATATTGCACTGTGGCAGCGTGCGCTGCTCGCCGCTGGGTTCTGGACGCAGATCGCCAAGAGCGGGCTGGTGTTGCTACTCGGCTATGCGCTCAAGCCGCCGGTGGGTCCACCGCCCGGGCTGATCCCCGATGCAGGAACCCTGATTGCAGCGGCGCTGTGTCTCGTTTTGCTTGCACTCTTTGATGGGCAGGCCGGCAGGCCACAAATTTATCGTCCGCACTAAGCGCTACACCGTCCAGAGGAAGATCATGAGATTACGAAGCTCGCTTGCGCCCACGCTGCTGCTCGGCGCGCTGCTCTTGGCGGGCTGCGCCTCGACCAGCGTGGACATTCCCGCCGATACCACACTATCAGATACGACCGTTGAGCTGAACGCAGCACGCCAGGATCCCGCCGCAGCCTACCTGATGAGCGCCTTCTTCGGCTTGGATAACGGCCTGCCGCTGGGAACCAATGTCCGTATCTGCCGGGGCGCGGGCGGGGCCGATGGCATGCCCGTAATCTTCAGCCAGGAAATCGACCAGGCGACGATGCAAGCGGGCGACTTCCGCGTGCTGCGCAAGTCGGGCGCGCTTGGCGAGGTCGTCTGCGTTACGCTGGCCCCTGCTCTCGATACGGGTGAACTGCGCACCGCTCTGCTAATTGGTGAGTTTGGCAGTGCCGACGACCCGGCGGTAGCAGTCGAGATCGGCGGTAACCTACTTTCGATCGATCGAGCCTTCAATTTTAAAGGTGCAACTATCGCAGTCACGCCACTCGCTCCCGGCCCGACACTGATTCTAGCCGAGCTTGTGCCAGAGGCCCAGTGGGAGCTTGGCAAGGCAGGTGGGCCATGGGGCACCGGCAGCGGCTGCCCCACCGGCACGCTTCAAGTGGTGCGGGCCACCTGGGCGGGCGGGGTGACAAAGCCAGGCGGCGAGGAGGCCGATGACGCCGAACGAGCGCTTTACAGCGTCACGCTGGCAGTGGCAGATGGCAGCGCCAGTGAGCTAACGCCCTTCGCACTGGGCGACCTTGGCGATGGCGACAACAACCACGAACTCTGCCTGGATAGGGCTGGCACACCGCTGAGAGTGGCCTTTCCCGCTGGGCACCTAACCGACCCCAACGAAGACCTGAATCCAGACACCACCATCCTGATCACCTCGGAGCGCGCCAGGCGCTGATGCGCCAGGCTATTGGGTTCGCCCCCTTCACGGTTCTACGGTTCTTTGTTCTTTGTTCTCTGTTCTTTGTTCTCTGTCCTCACCTCATCCCGCCTGCTCGCCGGCCCACAGGCGCTGGAGTTCATCGTTGGTGGCCAGCAGATCGTCGAGCGTGCCAACCGCGTCGACCCGGCCATCTTTCAGTACCACGATCTGGTCGGCCCGTCGCAGCGCTGCCCGCCGGTGCGAGACCGCAATTACGGTCGATTGCTCAGGTTCAACCTGCAATCTGTTCCAGAGCTTCTGCTCGGTTTCCACGTCGAGTGCGCTGGAAAGATCGTCGAAGACCAGCAGTTCAGCTTCGCGCACAAACATACGGGCGGCTGAGGCACGCTGAATCTGGCCACCCGAAAGCCGCACGCCCTTTGCACCGACCAGCGTGTCCAGGCCGTTGGCCATGTGCGCCAGATCGTGCTCCATGACCGCGCGATTGAGCGCGCCCGGCAGATCGACCTGATCCTCTGGCAATCCTAGCAGCAGATTATCACGCAGCGTTTCCGAAAACAGCCGCGGCACCTGGGCGGTGTACGCGGCGCGCGGCGGCACCAGGAATACGCCAGTGTCGGCGATCGGCTCGTCATTCCAGCGCACCTCGCCGCTGTCGGGCGGCAACAGGCCGAGCATGGCCCGCAGCAGTGTGGTCTTGCCACTGCCGATTCGCCCGGTGATCACGGTGAACGAGCCGCGTGGAATGCTGAAGCTTGCCCGCTCGACGCCACGACCTGTGTCGACGAAACGATAGGACAGATCGCGCACTTCCAGCCGTTCGAGCGGTACGATCGCGCTGCGCGGCGTCCACGCGGGCGTGGGCAGCGGCTCGCGCATGTAGATCGGCCCGTGGGCTACCAGCGATGCCGCTGGCGCGCCTTGCAGCAGCGTATTCATGCGGGTGAATGAGACGCCAGCCTGACGGTAGCGGGCCAGCACAATCCCGAACATGGCGGTGAACTCGCTGATCCAGCCCAGGAAATACACGAACAGCGCAAAATCGCCAACCGTGAATGTCCCAGCTCGCAACGAGGTCGCCGACAGCAGCAGAATAATGCCGGTGCCGACATTCACGGCATTGATGAAGATCGACTCCAGCAGCTCATTGAACAGCTTGTCGCGCACACCAGTATCGCGGCGGCGGTCGTTCAGTGCGCCGAAGCGGCCAAGCACCAGCCGTTCGGCCCCAGCCACCTTGACGGCCTGCACTGCGCCGAAGATCTCGCCAAGAAAGCCAGTCACTGCGCCGGTCGCCTCGCGGCTGGCCTTGCGGTACTCCTCGATCCGCTGGGCTACCTGCTGTGTTACCACCGCGATCAGTACCAGCGGCACGAACACCGCCAGCGTAATCCAGGCGTTGATCGTGGTCATAATCGCCAGGCCAACCGCCGCAAACGCGGTCAGCGCCAGCAGATCGTTGAAGTACATCACGCTCCACAGCGTCTCGTCGATATCGTCGCGAAAGCGACTGACCGCCTCGCCCGAGGACGACGGCAGCGCTTTTGCGCCCGGCCGCTGGAGAATGCGCGCCAGCAAGTTCTTGCGCAGCAGCGCGCCAGTGGTGAACACAAAAGTCGTGTTGGTGAACGGCAGGACGAAGTAGCAGGCCATGCGGCCCAGCGCCCCGGCAAACAACAGCACGATCATCATCTCCAGGCTCAGGCTCACTGGCGCATCGCCACTCAGGAGGTTAAAGAACTCGCGCGCAAGCAGCCCCGGCACCAGCTCAAGCAGAAATCCGCCGACGATTCCGCCTAGGTTCAGCGCGTAGATCAGCGGCTGGTAGCGAAAGATCGCCAGATAGTATTGCCACGTTTTCATGTTTCGCTCTCCGATGACTGAATGACAAGATGACTAATGACAAGATGACGGAACGCTCCTCTTGTCACCTGGTCACCTGGTCATCTTGTCACCTTGTCACCTTGTCACACCAGCACTTCCTCCATCCCCGTCCGCAGCAGCTCGGCAAAGCGCGATTCGGGATTGGCGCGCAGGGTTTCGGTAGGGCCGTATTCGCGAATCTGGCCGTCTTCGAGAATCAAAATGTCGTCGGCGCGCAGCACGGTGGCCAGCCGATGCGCGATCACAATCCCGGTGCGCTCGGCCAGCAGCTTGTCCACAGCACGCTCGATCATGCGCTCGGTGGCTGGGTCGAGCCGTGATGAGGCTTCATCCAGGATGACCAGCCCGGGGTTGTGCAGAAACACCCGCGTGAACGCCAGCACCTGCGCCTCGCCCGCCGAAAGCCCGCCGTTGCCCGCCGCCAGCATGGTGTCCAGGCCGTCCGGCAGGGCCTGCAACCAGGGCAGCAGCTCCAGGTCTTCCAGCACCGCAAGAATCTGAACATCGCCAATACTGGTGTCGAAAAAGGTCAGGTTCTCGCGCACAGTGGCGTGGAACAGCTGCACCTCTTGCGTGACCATGCCGACCCGCTGGCGCAGCCGGTCGATGTGCAGTTCGCGCAGATCGCTGCCGGCCAGCCGAATAGCGCCGCCAGTCACATCGTACAGGCGGAATAGCAGCCGGGTCAGCGTGGTCTTGCCGCTACCTGTGCGCCCCAATATGCCCAGCGTGCGCCCGGCCTGGATGCTGAAGCTAAGATCGCGCAGGACAGCGGCAGGATTCGAGGGATCAGAGATCAGGGATTGGGAGTCAGAAGCCCCTTCGATCTCCAAGCTACTCGGTTCGACTCCTGATCCCTGACCCCTGATCCCTAGCCCCTGACCCCTAGCCCCTAGCCCCTGTTCCCCATCGTCGTAGGCGAATGTGACCCGGTCGAACACGACCTCCAGCGGGCCAGGCGGCAGATCGCGTGTGCCGTCGGGCAGGGCGCTGGCAAAGCCAAGCAGCTCGTTGATGCGCACCACGCCCGCGCCGGCCTTCTGCAAATCTTCGATCTGATGCGTGATCTGAATCACCGGGCGCAGCAGTGCATCGGTGTAGAAGAAGATCAGGTAGACCGTACCCAGCGTCATGGTGCCATTCGAGAAAAAGCGAAAGCCCAGCCAGTACGAGAGCGCACTGGCGATCGCGAAGAAGAACAGCGGCGTCAGCCAGGTCACTGCACCAGCGACTGCGGCGCGGCGCTCGGCCCGCAACCGGTCGCGGCTGCGCTCATACAAGCGATTCATGGTGTAGTCGATCGCATTGCTGGAGCGGATATCCTCGGTGCCGGACAGGCGCTCCTCGATCAGGCCAAACAGCGCCGCGCTCGATTCGCGGGCCGCCGTCCAGAACGGCACAGCGATTTTCTGCACCCACAGCAGCGCCACGAACAGCGCAGCCGCCAGCACCGTCATCACCGCGCCAATCCGCCAGTCCTCGATCCACAGCACCACCAGCACGCCCAACATCAGAACCAGATTGCCCACGATCCGGATGACGAACTGCGAGAAGAAGTTGGCTAGGGCGCTCACGTCGCCGTCGATCCGCTCGATCAGCTCACCGGGCGTGCGCGCTTTGTGAAAGGTCATGTCCAGCCGCAGGCAGTGCAGCGTGAGATCAGCGCGTAAATCGTTGGTCGCGCTCCAGGCCAGGTTTTCGCTCACATACGAGGCACCAAGCGAGAGGCCCTGCGTTACCAGCGCAATGCTGATGAACAGGCCCGCCGCTACGAACAGCGCCGTGATTGGGCTTTCCGGCTGCTGGGCCGTGTCGATGAAGTAGCGCAGCAGCTGCGGGTTGGCCAGCTGGAGCGCGATGCTGACTAGCAGCAGCACCGTCAGCATCGCCACCCGGCGGCGGTGCGGGCGCAGGTATTTTGCCAGAATCTGCCAGTAGCCCTGGAATTGGCGGAGCATCGGTGTCCCTATTCTTTTGGCGATGTAGTGCAGGCGGTTTGAATCCGCTGTTGGTAGACGAAACGCACTGAAGCACGTTGAAACGCGGTTGAACGCGCTTCAGCGCGTTTTGAAGTATCAGACGCCGGATTCATCCGGTGGCCGTGGTGGCGGCGCAAAACATTATGTCACACTGCTCCAAACCCCCCGAACGAAGTTCGTTCAATCCAAATTCACTGCCCACGAGACACGCTTTGGAAATAGAATGTTGAGCAGCTTTTTGGCCTCGTCGTCGGCCCGCACATCAGGCAGGAACTCGCG
>JACMIM010000548.1 GCA_014381165.1 Roseiflexaceae bacterium | reverse complement strand
CGCCCACCAGATCGGCGATCACGGCGGCATTGCGCGGGTCGTCCTCGGGGATGCCAGCCTCGACCTTGCCGACCAGATCGGCACCGACATCGGCGGCCTAGGTGTAGATGCCACCGCCGACGCGCATGAACAGCGCAATCAGGCTGCCGCCAAAGCCAAAGCCCAGCAGCACATCGGGCGCGGCGATGCCGTAGAACAGAAAGATCAGACTGCCGCCCAATAAGCCCAGGCCCACCGTCAACATACCGGTGACAGTGCCCGAACGGTAGGCCACCTGCATCGCCGGGTTGTAGCCTTTGCGCGCGGCAGCGGCGACACGCACATTCGCCTCGACTGCCACATTCATGCCCACAAAACCGACAGCGTAGGAGAAAAACGAACCCATCAAGAACGCGACGGCGCGACCGATCGAAACCGCGCCGAGCGCGCCCTGCTCGCCAAACAGCTCGACTGCCTCGCGCGTCGGCGGGATGACTAGCACGCTGGCCGCCAGCACAAACGTCAACACAAAGATCAGAATGACGATCGTGCGAAACTGCTGGCTGAGATAAGCGTTCGCGCCGTCCTTGATGAAGCCCCAGACCTCCTGCATGCGCGGCGTGCCTTTGTCGTGCGCAAGGATTTGCTGGCGCAGCACAAACGCATAGATGATGCCAAAAACCGCAATCAGCAGCACAGTCCAGACTGCGCCCTGCTCGAGCGGTGTGAGTCGTTCGAGACCGCGAAACATAAACCGACTCCTTATATGCGAACGGTGAAACGAACTCAGATCAACACCATGAGGCCGTCCTAGGCGACACTGCCCAAATACACAATCGCTGTGTACATCTCCTTTCGGCTATTACGAACGCGCGCATACTATTGTTGGGCTGATTGCGCATTCTAGCACAGGGGCTTTTGCGTTGCAAAGCGCCTGCGCGGGCTGGACATCGTTGCAGCCCGCGCAGGCGGGCTTCGTAACCCTAGCCAGCGCCTTCAGCCGCGCAGGGCTATTGGGGTTCGGGCGTGGGTCGGGCCTTGCAAATCGGCGCGAAGCGCAAGCAGAAACGCATCGGCTTCCGCCTGCGTGGCCACGCGCGCATCGTAGCGTAGGGTTAGCAGCAGCAGATCGCGCACGGCGATCCGTTCTGCATCGCCTGTACCCACCACCACGGCGTGAGGTGTCAGTGCGCCGACGTGCAAGCCTGGCAGATCGCCCTGACGCCCGCCCGACCACCACGCGCCGAAGCTGACGGCGAACAGCGCTTCGGCAAGATCGTGGCTGCCGTCGCGCAGCGCCCGCGCCAACCCGCGTGCATTCAGGTCTTGAGCATCCTGAATGAGCCGCCCCTCCACCGCCAGATGGACACGCCGACGCACAATTAGTCCATCATCAGTCCATTGTGCGCCAAGCTGCGGGCGTTGCAGGAGTGCTTGCGCCAGCGCCTCCAGCACCTGCTCAGGCGGGCAGCCGCGTTCGCGCTCGAATACTACCTCAACAGCAGTGTATGCGAATGGGATTGCGGATTGCGGACTGTAGATTATAGCGTGCCGGACAGGGGTTAAGCTGGGAGAAACAGGAGTGGCCAGTGTGGCAATCGGCTTGCTGACTAACGGCAGCGCGCGCGGGTAGACATCGGCAAGCGCCAGTGTCGCCAGCACATCGCTGCGCATCACGCGGCCGCCAGGGCCGCTACCGTACAGCGTGTTAAGCTCGACGCCATGCAGCTCGGCAACCCGGCGTGCTACCGGGGTCGCTCGCCCCGGCTGCGGCACGCTCACGCTCGCCAGTGCTCCGCCGACTGGCACCAGCTGGCCAACGGCGGCGAGCGGGCCATTCAGCTGGCCGGTATCAGGCGCAGGCAGCGCAAGCTCGGCCCACTCGGTCAGCACGATCAGCAGCGGCTGGCCGCGCACCAGCGCCGCACCTGGCTCGGCTAGCCAGCGCAACACGCGGGCCTCGCTCGCGCCATCCGGCAGCGCAGGAAGAACAATATCGACAGCCATAATAAATCCATTGCCCCAATACGGGCATTGCCCCTTGTACCGGCACGGCATGCCGTGCCCCGCCCCAATGCTACGCCCGCTCCGGCGGCACATTGCCCGATTCGACAATTGCGCGCCGGAAATCGACGCGCGATAACAGCGCCAGGCCAGCGAAAAAGAACACAATCAGCGAGATAATCGCGATCCGGTAGCTGCCGGTGAACTGTAACGCCAGCCCAAAGAACAGCGGAGCCAGCCAACTGGTGCCGCGCTCGCTTACCTCGTACAGCGAAAAATACTCGGCCTCCTGCCCTGGCGGGATCATCTGCGAGAACACCGAGCGGCTGAGCGCTTGGCTGCCGCCCAGCACCAGCGCGATTGGCACGGCCAGAATGTAGAACTGCGTGCCATTCTGAACGAAATACGCCGCCACCACCGTCGCCGTCCAGATCAGCAGGCTGACGATCAGCGCCCGCTTGGTGCCAAGCAGCCGCGCCAGCCAGCCAAACAGCAGCGCGCCAAAAAAGGCCATGAATTGGACGATCAGAATCAGCGTGATCAGGCTGGAACTTTCCATGCCAAGCTCCTCGGCCCCGAACTGCGAGGACAGCGCGATCACGGCCTGGATGCCATCGTTGTACAGCAGGTAGGCCGCCAGGAACAGCAGCGTTTGCGGAAAGCGCCGGGCCTGCAGAAACGTGTGACGCAGCTGCGAGAAGCCAACGGTCAGGTAGCGCTCGCCTGCCGGCAGCGGGCGGGGTGCGCCGCGCTGCCGCAGCAGGCGAAGTGGCACCAGCGTAAAAATAGCCCACCACAGCCCCGCCGAGACCAGCGAGATACGCACGGCCTGGCCTTCGCTCACACCAAAGCGCTCGGCGTTCAGAAACAGCACCAGGTTGGCCACCAGCAACAGCCCGCCGCCCAGATAGCCCAGCGCCCAGCCCTGCGACGAAACGGCGTCGCGCCGCTCTGGCGAGGCGATCTCCGGCAGAAACGCATTGTAGAAAACGATCGACGCGCCAAAGCAGAGGTTGGCCAGCACCAGTAGCGCCCCGCCCAACAGGTAGTTATTGCCCTGGACGAAATACAAACACATTGTGATCAGCGCGCCTGCAAAGGCAAATCCGCCCAACAATTGCTTTTTGAGGTTGGTGTAATCGGCGATCGCACCGATCAGCGGCAGCAGGAAAATCTGGAGAAACACCGAAAGCGAGATCATGTAGGCGAAGAATGAATCTGCGGCCACCGGGATGCCCAGCGGATACACGAACCCGGTTGCATCGGCGGCGGCCTGCGTGATATTCGTGAGATACGGGCCGAGGAACACCGTGACAACAGTGGTCGTAAAGGCCGAATTCGCAACATCGTAAAAATACCAGCCGACCTGCTCGCGGCGGCTCTCGGTGAGGCCGCTCGCCCGAACTCCAACAGCCACTGGCTGTGCATCCATCACTCGTTGCTCCTGCTCGTGGTTCTGATAGGACGATCACCTCAATCGACAACAATATTAGGACTTACGCAGTTGGCGGTTCCTGCCTGCGGCAGCACGGAAAATCTATCTTTTTGTTTCGGTTTTTGGCGCTTTGCGCCAAAAACCGAAACAGTTATTCGTTAGTTCCTTGCCCGCCGCAGGTGAAATGAATGCGCTTGGGCAACTACCTACTTAGACACGGATAACGCTAACCACGAAGACACGAAGGCACAAAGGTTCAGAAAAGCTTCGCGCCTTGGTACCTTTGTGGCTAATTGAAGCACCTAGCGGCCCTTGAACACCGGCGGGCGTTTCTCCAGAAAGGCACTGGTGCCCTCGCGGCCATCCTCGGATGCCACTACCTCGCCAAACAGCGCCGCCTCGTACATGCAGGCATCGGCCAGCGGCATGTCCATGCCACGTTGCACAGCCTGTTTGATCGCTGCTACTGCGAGCGGTGCCCGGCCCGCGATTTGGTCGGCCAGGGTGCGCGCCACTGTCATCAACTCTGCCGCTGGCACAACCCGCTCGACCAGGCCGATTCGCAGCGCCTCCGCCGCGCCGAAGCGCTCGCCGGTCAGGGTGAGCAGTTTGGCCATCCCTGGGCCGATCAGCCGGGTCAGCCGTTGCGTGCCGCCCCAACCAGGCATAATACCCAGCGTAATCTCGGGCATGCCGAACTGCGCCGTGTCGGCGGCGATCCGGATGTCGCAGGCCATGGCTAGCTCCAGGCCGCCGCCAAGCGCAAAGCCATTGATCGCCGCGATCACCACCTTCGACATGCGCGCGATTTCAAAGCCGATCTGGTGGCCACGCTCGGACAGATCGCGCGCCGCAGTCGCCGTTGCCATCGCGCGCAGTTCGCCGATATCGGCCCCAGCCACAAAGGCTTTCTCGCCAGCCCCGGTGATGATCGCCACCCGCAGTGCTTGATCGGCCTCGACTTCGCGTAGCGCCGCGCCAATCTCCTGCGTTGTGGCTGCGCTGAGCGCATTCAACACCGTTGAGCGGCTGACGGTGATCACGCCCACCGCGCCGGCGCGCTCGAACACAATATTCTGGTAGGCCATTGGGTGCTCCATTGCGTAGAAATGCGACACACTGCGCTGTGTGGCGATTATAGCATTGCTGCCAGCACGCGGCGCGAATTCTGGTATAGTACCAATGAAGAAGCATTCAGCTTGTGACGAGGAGGCCGTTGTGCCGCTCAGAATCGCGGTGTTTACCGAAACGTTTCTGCCCAAGATCGACGGCATCGTGACGATTCTCTGCCTGATGCTCCAGCGGCTGCAAGAGCAGGGCCACACCGTGATGGTGTTTGGGCCGCCGGGCGGGCCGGAGGAGTACGCGGGGGCAAAGGTGATCGGTGTTGGTGGGCCACGCCTGCCATTCTACCCAGAGGTGCGGATCAATATTCCCAAGCGGCGCATCTACGAGCAGCTCGAACAGTTCCAGCCCGATCTCATCCACATCGTCAACCCATTCTTCCTCGGCCCGTTCGGCCTTTCCTACGCCCGCCGGCTCAATGTGCCCACCCTGGCCTCCTACCACACCGACATACCGCGTTATGTCCACCACTACCATGGCGGCGGCTTTGTCGAGCCGGCGATCTGGTGGTACCTGCGCTCGCTCCACAACCAGGCCTCGCTGAATCTCTGCCCGTCCACTTCGACACTGAGGGATTTACGCGAGCATGGCTTTAAGCGCGTGCGCTGGTGGAAGCGCGGCATCGATCTCCAGCGCTTCACGCCCGGCCCGCGCGATCTGGCCATGCGCAACCGGCTGAGCGGCGGCAACCCACAGGATTTTCTGGTGATCAATGTCGGGCGGCACGCAGTTGAGAAGCGGCTGGAAACCATGCGTGCGCCGCTGTTCGGCAAGCCCGGCGTGCGCCTGGCCATGATCGGCGATGGCCCGCACCACGCCAACCTGCGCGGCTACTACCGCGATACACCCACGGTCTTCACTGGCGCACTACGCGGCGACGACCTGATCAATGCGTACCGCGCCGCCGACGCCTTTATCTTCCCCTCGACCACGGAAACCTTTGGACTGGTGGCGCTGGAGGCCATGGCCTGCCGCGTGCCGGTGATCGCCGCACGCACCGGCGGTGTGCAGGATATCATCGAGGACGGCGTCAATGGGCTGTTCTTCGAGGCCGACAAGCCCGAACAGATCGGGCCGCTGGTGCGCCGCCTGCGCGATGACGACGCCCTGCGCGAAACACTGATCGAAAACGGCTACGACCACGCGCGCGGCCGCTCCTGGCAGGCGACCATGGATCAGCTGATCGAGTACTACCGCACCGCCATTCGCGTTCATCGCCAACGCGGCCCGGCCGGTGCCGGCCGCGCCCGGCTACGCCGCCTCGCCCGAATATGAAAACAGGGGAGGGGTGGGGTTGAAACAGGGGAGGGGCAAGAACAGGGGAGGGGCGGGGTTCAAACCCGCCCCTCCCCTGTTCTTGCCCCTGCCAGCGTTGTTACGCGCTGACTTTGAAGGCGTTCGTGCCGGTTTCGCGCCAGTTGACGCCCGGCAGCACCAGTCGGCTGTCGATCCGGCCCTTGTGCTGCTGTACCAGCTGCAACACCGAGTTGAGCAGCGTGTCGCTCAGATAGTGCGGCTGAAGCCCCAGATCGAGCAGGTGCGTGTTAACGGCATTGTAGTAGTGGTCTTCCTTTTCGACACGCGGGTTGGGCAGGTTGTCGATCGTCACATCGATGCCATGCGCGCCCGCCGCCTCACGCACGGCATTGGCCAGATCGAGCACGCTGAACTGCTCGGTAAACTGGTTGAACACACGAAACTCGCCCTTCTCGGCGGGATTCAGCATCGCCAGCTCAACACACGCCAGCGTATCGCGGATGTCCAAGAAGCCGCGCGTCTGCCCACCCTTGCCATAGACGGTCAGCGGCATGCCAGCCACCGCCTGCACCAAAAAGCGGTTGAGCACCGTGCCGAACACGCTATCATAATCGAAGCGTGTGCGCAGCTTTTCGTGTAGCTTGATCTCATCGGTGTCGACGCCATACACCACGCCCTGGTTGAGATCGGTCACGCGCAGGCCCCAAATGCGGCAGCAGAACATCAGGTTGTGGCTGTCGTGGACTTTACTGAGGTGGTAGAAGCTGCCAGGCTGCTTGGGAAAGGGCAGCGTGTCGGTGCGGCCCTTGTGCGTGATCGTGATGTAGCCTTCTTCGATATCGATGTTGGGCGTGCCATACTCGCCCATCGTGCCAAGCTTGACCATGTGGCAGTCCGGCACATGATCGGCCATGGCATAGGCGACATTCAGTGTGCCAACGATATTATTGACCTGCGTAAACACCGCGTGCCGCCGGTCGATCATCGAATAGGGCGCGGCGCGCTGCTCACCATAGTGAATAATTGCCTCGGGCGCAAATTCCTTGATCACCGGCTCGATAAACGTATAGTCGCACAGATCGCCGACATAGACCGCAACCGACTTGCCGGACACCTCTCGCCAAACGGCAACACGCTCTTGTAGAGAGGCAATCGGGACAAGGCTTTCAGCACCCAGCTCATTATCCCACGACCGGCGAACCATGTTGTCAAGCACCGCGACCTCGTGGCCACGCTGCGAGAGATACATAGCGGTAGGCCAGCCAAGATAACCATCGCCGCCCAGAACAAGAACGCGCATACACTTCTCCTCGTGTGCTTCTACATCGTTGGGTTTACCATGTATGATAACGAAGAATAGATGTTCGCGCAACTAGGCAGGGTCACGTCAAAGTTGCTGAAGCCTGAAAAATGATCCGCAGATTACGCAGATTCCACAGATTATTCTCCGGAATCTGTGGAATCTGCGT
>JACMIM010000547.1 GCA_014381165.1 Roseiflexaceae bacterium | reverse complement strand
GGTACTGCACCGGCCCGTGGAAGGCACGCCCAAGACGGTCACAGTTTCCCGCTCCACGACTGGCGAGTGGTTTGCCTGTTTCTCGCGCGAAACTGACGCACACCTGTTGCAGCCATCGAGCGAGATAGTCGGCGTCGATGTGGGACTGGCCTCGTTCGCTACGTTCTCGAATGGCGAGCAAATCGCCAACCCACGCTTCTACCGCCGCGACGAAGCTGACCTGAAACGAGTACAAAAGCGCAAGGATGCCGCGAAGAATACCCAAAACTGGCCGGAGAACACCAAGCAGAAGGGCATCCTGGCGAAAATCCACGAGCGCATTGCCAACCGGCGCTCGGACTTCGCGCACAAGCGCAGCCGTGAACTGGTTGACCGCTACCAGATGATCGTCTTTGAAGACCTGGCCCCAATGGAAATGGGCCGCAGCCGGGGTATGCGAAAAAGCATGCTCGACGTAGCGTGGAGGCAGTTTATCAGCCTGACTATCGGCAAAGCGGCAGAAGCTGGCCGGAGCATCATACTGGTGAACCCCCGTGACACCTCGAAGATGTGTTCGGGCTGCGGCAGGCTCGTAGAGAAAACGCTCTCCGACCGGATGCATACCCGCCCGCATTGCGGACTGGTACTCGACCGCGACGTGAATGCGGCGATCAATATCCTGCATCGTGGCCTCCAAACGCTGCAAACGTGATTCTGTGGGATGGGGCGGCATCCCCTTGAAGCCCAAGCGTTTACGCTTGGGAGCTGTCACTCGGGACGCGCTATAGTACCAGATCAGGCCGGGGCAGGCAACTTGCGGATTATGGAGGGGCGTGGCGTGTGTTATTGCACACGCTGCTGCATCTGCCACGGCCACCGGATGAATCCGGCGTCTGATACGCCGAAACGCGCTGAAGCGCGTTGAACCGCACGAACGCGCGGTGACATTGTGGTTCATATTATTGCCGCACTCCCACCGCGTGCAGTTCGCTGCCCAGCGAGAGGCGGTGAATGGCGGCAGGCGGCAGCACGCGCTTCACCCGGCCAAGCAGCGCGCTGCGCCAGGATAATGGTGGTAGAGCGTGTGCAGGGTGAAACAGATTTTCGTGCAGCTCGGCATTACTTTCGAGCCGGAAGGGCGCGAAGCGGCTGCGCTGAAGCAAGCATAACAGCGAGGTCATGTTGAACAGAAACAGGTGCTCTGCCGGGCTGATCAGCGCCCAATGTCGGCGAAACATGCGGCGCGCGGCACTCTCGTAGTTGGGCGTAGATAGCACCACCCCTCCGCCGGGCCGCAGAATGCGATGGATTTCCTTCATCAACGCAAGTGGATCGGGCACATGCTCGATCGTATCTTGAAGCATGACTACGTCGAAGTGTTGATCGGGGAATTCCGCGCTACGCAGATCTCCCTGGATGATATCGAGATCGAAGTGGCGCTTGGCGTAGGCTGGCCCGTACTCGGAAATCTCGACACCGTGCGCATGCCAGCCGTGTCGCCGTGCGTGGAACAGAAACAAGCCCGCGCCTGCGCCGACATCTAACACACGCCCGCTCGAACGAAAACGCTTGATGAGCGCGAGATCGAGCGCAAAGCGCGGGGCGAGGTGTTCCAGGGCTGGCTGCTGTGGGTCGATGCCATACGAGGGCAGGTACTCGCGCTCGAACCATTGCTCGGCATAGCGGCTTATCACCTGCGCGGGCGGTGGCTGTGGCGCAGTAAAAACGAGGCCACAGGCGCGGCAGCGCAGCATCGCTAACTTGAACTTGGTCAGCTCGCTAGCCAGACGGCGACTAGCGCAGACGGGGCAGGAGATACGTGAGTTCATACCTGCTTATGTCCCTTCAGCTGTAGGAATGCTACTGAGGTTCAGGTCGAGTGAGATGATTCGGTGAGCCGAGTGACTGAGCGCATTCATACATAATCCAAAGCGCAATTGCACTTAAAACCGAGCGTGCGCCGGTAATAAGGTGCCCTTGGTCAAGGCTGAGGCTCGCCACAAGCTGGCCTAGCACAACACCCGGTGGCGTGGGTAGTTGAAGCTTACCAAAAAGTGGCGAGAACAAGTAACTTGTAAAAACACCGACATCGCTGGCTACCGTCCAATAGGCTGCCCACGCGCCAATCAGCAGAACGTAGTCGCGTAGAGCTATCTTCTGCCACACCAGCAGCGGGATTAAAAATGGCATCAGCCAGCTAATGTAATGGGTGCTATGCCAGGTGAAGGCGTACATAAGCAAGTACACGGCAAGTGTGGAGAACGCGAGAGTCTGAAGGTTGACTGCCTGCCGATCAAGCCACAACAGCAGCAACACATAGCCGATCACATAAGGAAATGCCGGGACTAGATTGAACTGCGTATTCAGCAGCATACTCAACGGCCCAGTGAAATGATCGACATCATATGCTGCGCTGAAACCCAGAATGCGCTCCATCAAGATGATAATTGCGAGCTGTGGGAGCACCCCAAGAACCGCGAGCTGAAGGACCGGCGCAAGGACCCCAACATCCTTCGTCCTGGGGATGTCCTCTTCGTCCCGCCGTCTTCGCCCGCGCCGCCGCGCGTCACGATGGGCGCGGAGAACAGGTTCG
>JACMIM010000546.1 GCA_014381165.1 Roseiflexaceae bacterium | reverse complement strand
GCGACTTCGACAGCATATGCGGCAACCGCTACAGCTTGGGAAGCGCTGCCAACATCCGCTGTCTCGGCAACACCGTCGCCTACATATCCAGCCTATGTATCATACCCACCACCTGACTGGACACCAACAGCAACGCTTACCGCTTCGCAAGCAACAGCAAGCGCAGAGGCAATGGCAACAGTGCGGGCTGCCTCGCCGTCCCCAACGAGTGTGCTGCCGAGCGTGACGCCAACATTGACCGCCGCAGAAGCAACTGCAACAGGGGTTGTGCCAACCGCAACCCGGCCACCAGACTGGACACCAACAACGCTTGCAGAAGCCACCGCGACATCGCAAGCTGCCACTGCGGCGGCTACCACGCCCACGGCAACACTTACTGTTTCAGAGGCAACTGCTACGGCGCAAGCGTGGCCGACCACTGTTGTTTTGAGAGCTACCGCCGATGCTCTGACCGCAACACCAGTATCGCCCCAGCCATAACATCGCCCCGCCCTGTCATGTCGAGCGCAGCTCGGAATTTCAAAGTGCTGCGTTCGGCAGGATATTGCGCCGTGTTGGCTCGCGCCGTTCAGCGCGATTGAGCGTGCTTTGAATATCAGGCGTGGGCTTCTAGCCCACGCTCACGCAAACATCCGATAATTCAGATACGCGAACGGGTTATCCTCTTCTTCCCATGTTTCCAGCGTAGTCAAATCGGTGTCGGAAAGCGTGGGGTGCTCGGCGATGGCGCAGAGCTGATCGCAGCGGGCCAGGTGTTTGGTGATCTCGTGGGGCGTTGTGCCAGCCTGGGCCAGTAGCAGCTCGCGCGCGGCCTGCTGAAGCACGCGCTCCCGCTCGCTCTCGGCGTCCGGCAGCCGCCGTGCAAGGGCGGCAAGCCGGTTCTCGGCGCTATGCAGCGTGCGCCTAAGCGAGGAGCGCTGTTCGCCTGTAGGGTGGCGACGGTTCGCTGCCTGATCAACCATGCGCTTCGGGCGGTTCGCACGCAGCCAATCGGCGGGCAGCGTCAGCGCCAGATCACTACGCGCGGCAAGCATACGCACCAGCGCCTGTAGCCATGTCGGGCCTTCGAACCAATCTGCGCCCAGCAGCGCAGTATCGAGTACAACGAGTTCAAGCGCAGCCGAATTCGTGCGTGCGGCGAGCACATCGGCGAAGTGTTCGGCGTGTTCGTGGGCGCGCAAAAGCGCATCGAACGGGTCGTATGGCTCGTTTGGGGCGGCAAGCCCATTGCGAAACCAGGCCAGTCCATCCGCGCCGGTGGCTGGGCTGCGGTAGAGTGGGTCGCCGCTGTAGGCAAGCGCCGGATCGTCAAGATACGGGGCTAGCCCTTGGTCATAGCGCAGTGCGGCGAGCCGGTTTTCAAGCAACCAGCCGCCTGTCGCGCGGGCATCTATCCCTGTCGCGCGGGCCTCCGTGCCGTCGATTCCGTCAAGGTTACCTACCACATACGTTGCGCCAGCATCCACCAGCAGTGCGGCGGTGTTGGGGCTGTAGTCCTGCGCTGGTGGCCAAAAACCTTGTGGCTGGCCGCCGCACCAGCGCGTCACCGCCAGCGCGCCAAGCTCGATCTGCGCACGCAGCGTGCCCACACGGCTGATCTGTCCACAAGGTACGTCGGTCGCGGTGCTAAAGATCGGCTCAACCACCCCGGCCTCGCACAGAACCCGGAGCGCGCCAACCAGGTTGCGCCCAAAGCGCTGGTCGAAGCTGTGCCGAATGCCCTGGCCCCACTCGCGGTAGTAGCGGATTAGGTAAGCGCGGGCGCTCTCGTGCTCGTGCGACAGCAATGCGCCAGTCTGATCGAGGCGCGCCAGCCAATCATCGAGCCAAAAGCTGAAGTGCTTTTGCACCACTGGATCGGCCAGCTGCTCGAGCAGCATGGGCGACCAAGCCAGCCCGACGCGCGGCGTCGCGCCCTGCTCGTGCAGATCGTGGAGCGCCCCCAGCGTTGGAATGAGCGAGCTAGCGATCAGGGCGTGTAGGCTTTCTTCGCCGGCATAGCTGCGGCCAGCTGCGCGAACATACGGGTGGTGTGCGTGGAGAATCAAGGCGACGTTGCCTGGTTGCATAGGTGTCCCTGTGGTGTGGTGGCCCCGGCCCCCCCGGCCCCGACGCTGAAGCGCCGGGCTATTGGGATTGATCCCGGCGCTAATGAACTTCACCTCATGAATCGGGTAGCCCGCGTAGGCGGGCTTCGTCACCCCAGCCAGCGGCTTCAGCCGCCAGGCGTGGGATGATGCGAAATACCCAGTCTAATAATTGAAGTCCATAAGTGCCGGGCGATTGGGATTGAACCCCAAATGGCTTCAATCCCAATCGCGGGTTTCGAGCGGGATATCGTCTTGGGCGCTGTGGAACTGGGCCAGTACTGACGGCTCGGATTGACGGCGGCTGATCTGCTGTTGGTGGGGGGCGGTCAGCCGTGCCAGCAACGCCTCGCGCGTGGCCACCTCGACACTCTGGCTGTGCCGCCCGGCCAGCGCCGTGAATACCAGCATGACCGCGTAGGCGAAAAGCACGCTGCCGAAGATCGCGACGCCGGGCAGCGGCCCGACTGCGGCCCGCTCCACAATCGATGCCGAGGCCAAGCCCTGGTCAGCCGGTTGGTGAATCGTCAGCTTGAGCAGCCACACCAGCAGCAGAAAGGTAAACAATGCCACATAGTTGTCGTATAGGCGGCGCGCCAGCATCTGCCAAAAGCTCACTTTGAAGCGCGGGTTCTCAAGATCGCGCACGAAGATCTGCGCCCAGGGCTGGTGTAGCCCAACCTGGCCGTCGCGCACGATACCCACCAGATAGTCAGTTTCCAGCAGTCGCACCCAGCTAGCCCAGAGATCGTAGTAGCGCGTGCGCCGGGCCTCCACAATCAAGAACGTGGCCATGAGCAGCGTGGTCAGTAGCAGAATGGCGTGTGAATGAATCTCGCTGCTCAACACAAAGCTGCTGGTCGCACCGCCAGTTGTGATCGCCCAGTTGGTCGAGGTGTCGATGCGCTGCCGCCAGGTTGTGGCCCGATCCATCAGCGCGCGGTAGATGTGGATCGACGCCGAAACCGATGGTGCT
>JACMIM010000545.1 GCA_014381165.1 Roseiflexaceae bacterium | reverse complement strand
TGGCGGGCAGCGCCGAAGCTGCGGCCACGGCCATCACGCCATCGGGGTCGGGCAGGGCGATCAGCCCCGATGTGCCAGCTAACAGATCGACGGCAACCTCGATCACGAGTTCAAGTACACGAGCGGTGTCGAGTTGCTGGGTCAGCGCGCGGCTGATCCGCAGCAGCGATTCGCGCTGGAGCAGCCGCTTATCGGTTGATTCAACCATTGATGTAACACTCCACAAACGTCATTTTAGCACCTCGCTGCGCTACCTGTTGGTATGACCTGCGGCCGAGGGCTGCCACAAGCAACGGGGCAAGCAGTGGGCCGCCGCACTACGAACAAGCCGCAATCTGTTACAAACATTTACACTGCAAGCCGCTCGCCATGTCAAAACGCTCATGCAAGTGTCACAGACTCTTCTGGATAATTGCCAAGCCAAAAGCCGACACCAGGCAATAGATTCACCTTTATAATGCACTTCTTCTCAACATACTACCGTACATCCTAGGCTATAACAACCGAGATTACTATTTACAGCTAGTACTGGACAGGCATGCATCGGTATGCTAGAATGAAAAGCAATTATAGCTGATCGTGCTGTCGCTTCCAGGCAGTAGCGTGCTGAACGAGCAGATGTGAGCGGCAAGGAGCGCGTCCATGCGCCTGGATCTCAGTAGCAAGCGTGCCAAGAAACTCATCCGCGATTACAACCTGAGCGAGGAAGAGATTCTGCAAATTGTTGCGTCGGCGCGCATCAACCTTGCCACCTTTGATCCTGAGTACCGGACAAATGTCACCCAGATTGCCGACGATCTCAGCAAAAGCCGACCGACAATCTATGGTTGGGCCGACCGGGCGCTTTCCGCGACGATTCACTCGCTGCGGAATATTCGCACGGGCCGACCACCAAAAGAAAAAGAGCGCACGAATGGTGTTGAGGCCTAGCGTGCGCGGCTTGCGAATGAATAGAGTATAATGAAATGCGCTTGTCCCAGTGGAGTACATTCCCCGGCGCACCTACTACGGCAAACACGATAGGACACGCTATGGATCCACAGCTTACCAGTGTTATTGTTCCTAGTGCCGAGGTTGCGCAAATCGAGGAGTGCTTGGCGCATCTCGTTGAGGATACGCAAGGCAACCACGCGCTGCTGCTCGATAAGAGCGGCCAGGTGATCGCCTCGCAGGGCGACAGCAGCCGTCAGGATGTCACGGCGCTTGGCGCGTTGATCGCCGGCACCTTTGCTTCTTCGCGCGAGGTTGCCAAGCTACTGCGCGAAAAAGACTTCCGCATGCTTTTCCAACAGGGCGTGCGTGAGAATATCTTTATCGCCCTGATTGAAGATCAGTGGATTCTCTGCATCATCTTCAATAAGGGTACGCATATTGGCCTGGTAAAAGTACTGACCAAAAAGGCGACCGACGAACTGAGCGCCGTGCTTGAGCGGGTGCGCCAGCAGCATAAGACCCGCGATGACGTGCTCGGATCGTCGTTCCGCACCTCCATGGAAGATACCATTGATCTGTTGTTCCGCGATTAGCGCCGGAGCTGGAGCGCGCACATCAGTGCGCTCGACACTCCATGGTTTGGCATACGAGAGGACCGTATGGCCCTGATTAACGTTGCAGCACGCGAGATTCACTGCAAAATCGTCTACTACGGCCCCGGTATGGGCGGCAAGACGAGCAACCTCCAGTACATCCACAGCGCCGTTCCTAAAGAGGTTAAAGGCGATCTGCTCTCGATTGCGACGGAGACGGAGCGCACACTCTTCTTTGATTTTCTTCCGCTCGATCTGGGCAAAGTGCGTGGGTTCCAAACCCGGTTCCATCTTTATACGGTGCCCGGCCAGGTGCTGTATGAGCGCACGCGGGTCGCCGTGCTTAATGGTGCCGATGGCGTAGTGTTTGTGGCCGACTCGCAGAAGCATAAGCTTGAGGAAAATATCAAAAGCCTCAAGGAGTTGGCGCAAAATGTGACGAAGATGAATAAGAATTTTCGCGAATTCCCGCTTGTACTCCAGTATAATAAGGCTGATCTGCCAAACCGCTTGCCAGCACAGCGGCTCGATGATTTTCTCAACCCGCCTGCGCTTGGCCTGAACTGGCAGCGCTACGAGGCGGTTGCGACCCGTGGCGACGGTGTGTTCGACACCCTGAAGGCGATCAGTCGGCTCGTTATCAGCAGGCTCTAATTATTACAGGTTGCCGATTGCCGATTGCCGATTGCCGCACATGTGGCTCTGCAATCTGTAGTCTGCAATCTGTAGTCTGTAATCACTATGGCGCTTGAAGGCGATCTTAGCGAATTTCACCTCACCGACATCATTCAACTCGTCGATCTTAGCAAAAAGACTGGCGGGGTGTTTCTGCATGGCCAACGTGGCTCGGAAACACTGGAAGGATGGCTGTACTTTCGCGATGGCAAGATTGCCGGGGCGCGGCTCGGCACGCTCGCCCCGCTCGAAGCTACCTACACCTTTTTTACGCTTGCCTCTGGCCCCTTTCGCTTCCACGATGATGTCATTATTGATGTGCCGACAATTACGCTCAGCAATGAGATGATTATTATGGAAGGCATCATGCGCCAGGAAGCCTGGGAGACCACGCAGGCGCAGCTGCCCTCGCTGGGCATGGTGCCGCGCCTGGTGACGAACCCATCGGCTACTAGCAATGAGATTAACATCGAGGCTGATGAGTGGCGCGTGCTGACCATGGTAAATGGCCGAAATACGGTTGGCCATATCGCCCAGCGCAGCGGCCTTGGTGAGGTTCGCACCTGTGAGATTATCGCACGGCTCTTGAACAATGGGTTGATTGAGCAACGCGAAACAGACCTTGTCGATGCACTGTACCCCGATCTCAACCGGATTGTTGGTGATGCCTTAGGTGGTTCAGCCCGCGGCTTGCTGGAAGATGCCTACGCCCGCGCCGGCATCCAGGATCGTGCCACCGCCACGCAGCCCCAGGTGCTATCTGCGCTTCAAGCCTTTGAAGCAAGCGCCAGCCGCGTGTTTGGGCCAAACCGGGTGCGCCAGCTGCTCGGCGATGCACGCGCGCTGGTCGACGAGGTGTTTAGCTCGCGGGCCTAAGCGACCCCACGTTCTTGCCCCTTCGTGCTATAATCGCGGCTCCACTTCCATACACCGAAGCGGAGCCGTGTTTTTCATGGAGCCAGGTGTAGGTGTTGCCCGCCGGGGGCGGCCTACAAACGATCGAGCTTCTGCTCATAGTCGAGGACGTGTTGTGCGCGCACTGATCAGTGTTTCGGCAAAAGAGCATATCGCGGAGTTCGCCCGCGCACTTCAGGCACTTGGCGTCGAACTGATTTCGACTGGCAATACCGCGCAGGCGCTTCAGCAGGCTGGTCTCTCGGTGCAGACGGTCAGTGATGTGACCGGCTTCCCAGAGATTCTTGATGGGCGCGTGAAAACCCTGCACCCAGCTGTTCACGGCGGTATTTTGGCCCGGCGCGACCTGCCGGAGCACCTGGCCGCGCTCGATCAACACAATATTGTGCCAATTGATATTGTGGTTGTTAATCTCTACCCATTTGTGCAAACGATCACACGCCCCGGCGTGATTATTGGCGAAGCCGTCGAGCAGATTGATGTTGGCGGGCCAGCTATGGTACGCGCCGCCGCCAAGAATCACCAGCACGTTTTGGTTGTTGTCGATCCCGCCGACTACGCGGTGGTGATCGAGGCGCTTCAGCAGCAAAACGTTTCTGGCGAGCTACGCCAGCGGTTGGCAGCCAAGGCCTTCGCGCATACCAGTAGCTACGATGCGGCGATTGCCGGCTACCTGGGCGCGCAAACTTTGCCAGAAACGCTCAACGTGAGCTTCCGCAAAATCCAGCCGCTGCGCTATGGCGAGAATCCACACCAGATCGCCGCGCTGTATGGTGATTTTTTCAAGTATTTCACCCAACTTCACGGCAAAGAACTCTCCTACATTAACATTCTCGATATTGCTGCCGCCCAAGAGTTGATCGAGGAATGGCCGCCTGCTGCGGGCTGTGCTCTAGCGATTATCAAGCACACCAACCCCTGTGGTGTCGGCCTGGGCGACACGCCGCTGGAAGCCTGGCAGCGCGCGTTTGAGACTGACCGCGAGGCACCCTTTGGCGGGGTGATCGTGCTCAACCAGCCGCTTGACCTTGCTCTGGCCCAGCGGATCGACGAGCTGTTTAGTGAGATCGTGATTGCGCCTGACTTCACGCTCGATGCGCTTGACCTGCTGCGCAACAAGAAGAATCGCCGGCTCATGCGCTTGGTAGCACCGGTTGCCGCCGCCCACGATCTGATGCTGCACAGCGTACCTGGTGGCGTGTTGGCGCAGGAGTGGGATCGTGCGCCGCTGGCGGGCGAGCAGTGGCGTGTGGTTAGCCGACGTGCGCCCACCGCCGAGGAGCAGCGGGCTATGCACTTTGGCTGGCGCGTGGTCAAGCATGTAAAGTCGAACGCGATTGTGTATGCCGCCGCCGAGCGCACGCTCGGCATTGGGGCTGGCCAGATGAGCCGGGTGGATAGCTCGCGTGTGGCGGTGGAAAAGGCTGGGCGGGCTGAACTCTCGCTGCATGGCGCGGTGGTCGCCTCCGATGCGCTGTTTCCCTTTCCCGACGGCGTCGAGGTCGCTGCTGCTGCCGGGGCGACCGCCGTGATCCAGCCTGGCGGCTCGCTGCGCGACGAGGACGTGATCGCTGCCGCCGACCGTCTGGGTCTGGCTATGGTCTTCACCGGGCGACGGCATTTTCGGCATTAGTATCGCGTAACGCGGCGGTTTGGGGCGCAGTCTCCCAAGAAAACCCCCTTTTTGCCTTATACATCCGGTGAAATTGTTAGAAGATGGAGCAGTTGTGAAGTTCGACGATGCCGGCCTGATTCCAGCGATTGTGCAGCACGCCCGCAGCGGCGAAGTGCTGATGCTGGGCTATATGAACGAGGAGGCGCTACGACGCACGGTCGAGACGCGCCAGGTGACGTTTTGGAGCCGTAGCCGCCAGGATTATTGGGTCAAGGGTGCTACCTCTGGCAACCGGCTGCAGTTGGTCGAACTGCGCCAGGATTGTGATGGCGATGCGCTGCTGGTGCTGGCCGAGCCGCAAGGCCCAACCTGCCACACCGGCGAACGCACCTGCTTTCACCGTGGCCTCGATGGCGTGGCGACCGAAGTGCCCGCGCCGCCGTCGGCCATCCTCACGCGCTTGGCCGATCTGATCGCGCAGCGCAATCAGCAGCGGCCCGAAGGCTCCTACACGACCAAACTGCTGGTTGGTGGGGTCGACCGAATTGGTAAAAAGATTGGCGAAGAAGCCACTGAGGTTGTGATCGCCGCCAAAAATGCGTCGCCGAGCGAACTATCCTGGGAGTTGGCTGATCTGCTGTACCATAGCCTGGTGCTGCTCGAACAGCAGCACATGGCCCCAGAGCAAGTCTGGGCGGAGCTGCGCAATCGGCACGGCGGCGAGGCGTGATATACTGGCGGGGCGTAGTTCGAAATAGCGAGGATAACGCATGGGCACCTACGCTGGTCGCGCGGTGGTTGTAGATGATGAACTCGGCGTGCGTGAATTTTGTCGGGCTGTATTAACTCAAATGGGTTATACAGTTGAGGTCTGTGTCAATGGCCAGGAGGCACTGGCGCTTTTTGCTGCCGCACCCATCGATCTGATGCTGATTGATGTTCATATGCCGCACATGAATGGCATTGAATTACTACGGCGCATTCGCCAGCGCGATCAGACAGTTTCACTGATTGTTATGACCGGCAATGGCTCATTGGAGCACATCGCGCAAGTTCTGCTGCTCGGCGGGCAGGCGATCCTGCTGAAACCCTTTGCGCTAGCGGAGTTGCGCACAATGGTTTCCGAGGTGCAGCGAAAGCGGCGGATCGCGCGCGCCGAAGCTCAGACTGCGGTTATTCACCCCCTGGCAGTCCTTAGCGACCAATTACTCGGCGTGCGCGAACTACCGCTGCTGTGTGAGCAGATCGTCGCTGGTGTATGCGATGCGCTGAACGCCGACCGCGTGCTTCTCCTGCGCGAGCAGGGCGGCACCGGTTTGGCGGTGGTGGCCCAGACGGGTTCGCTCGCTCCTGACGCTCCAGAAACTGGCCTGAGTGTGGCTGTCCAGGCCTTTCAAAAGCGCCGTCCAGCCGTTCTCGCTGTTGCAGAGCCAAAGCCAGCCGACCCTGCCAAACTACCCCCAGACGCGCAATATACGCTTATCTGCGCGCCGCTGATTGCCGCAGGAGCCATGCTTGGTGTGCTCCAGGTCGAGCGCTGTTCACCACGAGCACCGCTGCTACAGCCTCAGGTCGAGCTGTTGATGGTGATTGCGCGAATTGTGGCTAGCGCACTCGAAAGCGCCGAACTGCACACAACGCTGGCCCGTTCCGAGGCGCGCTACCGTGCGCTGCTTGAGCACGCGCGTGATGCTGTGCTAGTGATCAGCCGCGACGGCCAGCGTATTCTTGAAGTGAATGCGGCGGCGGCGGCCATCAGTGGCTACAGCTCTGCCGAGCTTGTTCGCCAAAACGTTTCCGCGCTGCTCCACACGAACACGGCCAGCACGGCGCAGTTGGTCCACGGCCAGGGCGAGTTCGACACGCTCTTGCGCACGGCTGGCAACCGCGAGATTCCAGTCTCAGTTGTGGCCAGTGTGATCGCCCACGAAAGCGCTGAATTCCTGCTCTTGGTCGTGCGTGATATCAGTGAGCGCACGCGCCTCTCGCAGCAGCTTGTTCAGGCTGAAAAGCTTGCTGGCATGAGTCGGCTGACGGCCTCGATCGCACACGAGGTGAACAACCCGCTCCAGGCACTCCACAGCGCACTCAATCTTCTGGTCGAGCGCCAGATCCCCGATGAAAAGCGTGCTCAGATTCTGCACATGGCGCATGTGGAGGTCGAATCGCTGGTGGGCATTGTGCAGCACATGATGGATTTGTACCGCCCGGTGCGCGAGGGGGTACGGCCGGTTTCGCCACACGAACTGCTTGAAGCAGTGCTCACGATGCTCCAGCCACGGCTGCGCGAACATAGTATTACTGTCGAGCGCGACTGGCAGGAATTCCTGCCACGGGTTCGCTGCGCACACAGCCAACTCAAACAGGTGTTCAGTAGCTTGTTGCTCAACGCGATCGACGCTATGCCGAATGGTGGCAGGCTGACGCTGCGAACGCGCGCGTCTGACCACGATGGCCAGCCCATGGTTCAGATTGAGGTTGCTGATACTGGTGGTGGGATCGCCGCCGACGAGTTGCCAAATGTGTTTGAGCCATTCTACAGCAAACGCAAGCAACGGGCCGGCTTGAGCCTTGCTGTTAGCTATAGCATCATCGAGCAACACGGTGGGCGACTGAGCGTTGAGCCAGCTGAGGAAGGCGCATGTTTTCGGATTATTCTGCCGGCGGAATCATAGCACACACTTAACGCTCACTCCCTTGCGCAAAGAACGACTGCACGCGCCCGCCGCTGATCACATAGAGCAGCAGCAGAATGATGCACGAGCCAATGACGCTCCAGCCCAGCGAAAACACGATCGTGCCAACCCGAATGAGCCATAGCGATGGGAACCCTGCGAAGGCGGCGCGCCCAGAAAACTCCAGCAGGTAGCCGAGATACCCGCCCACCACGCCTACCACTGTCACTTGAAGAATTGAGCTGACGCTGTAGCCGACCACTAGCTGCGCCAGCGCCGCGCAAATCCCGGCGATCGTAACGGCGATTACAATTTCAAGCAGACCCATACCTCGTACCTCGCAAACTAAACATCGATAATCGTCCCGCGTTTGTCATGTGACAGCTGTTTGACCATTCGCATCTCGTGTTCACCAAGGTGAAGCGTGCGCGCCGCGATCCAGGCCAGCGTAAACGTAGGAATTGGCCCGCTAAACGGAATGAGCGACTCGATCACAGCCTTGTTCCGCAGGCTTTGCAAGCCCATGCGGTCGAGGAACAGCCAGACCAGCGGCGCAGCGAACACATCCATGCCGAAATCCAGCATATCGAGCAAGACGACCAGTGCCAGCGGGATGAGGCGCATGGTTGTGAAGAAATCGGTGTCGTGCGGCACCTCCAGGCGGCGGATCGAGCGCACCAGCAGTGTCAGCCCGATAAGCGCGATCACCACACAGGCCAGCGCAACAGCGCCAAGCACGCCGAGCACCTGCCAGATCGATTCGTTCATCTCACTCCTCCTACCAAGGCTGCGCGGTGGGCAGCCCACCC
>JACMIM010000544.1 GCA_014381165.1 Roseiflexaceae bacterium | reverse complement strand
TCATGACCCGTATTTCCTCGATCGTGTAACGGGGCGTAATATGCTGTGGGCAGTTCCAGTCAAACGCTTCGACGCGGAGAACCATTGCTCGTTCGATGGTTGCTTGGTAATCGGGATCTCTTAATCGCTCAATCAATTCGGGCGCGTCCGCTGCTTCAACGACGTCGATTCGTGCGAAGATTTTCAATCGTTGACGGTTCGCATAATCCATCAGAATCAATGCAGCGCGGTTGTTCTTTGCCAAGTTGCCAACGCTGATGTATTGCAAGTTGCCGCGAAAATCAGCGTAGGCCATCGTCTGCTTGTCCAACACGTTCAAGAATCCCGGTGCGCCGCCGCGAAACTGGACGTAGGGTTGTCCATCTTCGCCCACGGTTGCGAGATAAAAACTATCGCGTCCTCGAATAAAATCAGCTTCAGCGAATGAAAGCTCGGTGCCACGTTCAAATTTTTCCATCCGCTCGTATTGTCGCCGTGAACCATATTTTTCCTGCTCGGCTTTCACGCTTGCGGTAAACGCGAGTTGGGCAAAATTCTTCGCCATCGTTGCCTCCAACACTGTGCGAAGGGCGAAGTCCTTGGAGGACTTCGCCCGCCTGTTCATTACGCTTCAGAACGTCAAGATCGCGTAACCTTCTGCTGTTAGACGTGCCAGGCTTGGTAGTCCGGTGGTGTTCGGGACACTATTTTCGGTAATCAAGTCAAACCCGCTGGCCGCCACGCCCGCTTGTGCGCCAAACACATCGGCGCAGCCGCATGAGACGCCTGCCACTTTGTCCTTGACCGCCGCAAACAATTCGTACGCCGGATGTTGCGTGTTCATGAGTTCGCCTGCCCAACGCGTTCCCGCGCCTTGAAACAAAATCTGCACGTCCTCGCCACGCTGTTTGAAATCGTAGGCCGCTGCGAGCGCATTGAAGAGCCGTCCCAACGACTCTTCTGACCCTGATTTCGGATCGGAAAAGACAATAACTGCTGCTTTCACGATGGTTCCCCTGACTTTGATTAACCACTAAAAACCCACGATTGAAGGTTATATCAAGGTCTATAACTTGTCAAGCGGCAAATAAGCGGTTATACTAGAGCTCAAGGAGAAGCTGCCATGCTTGACACGACCGCGTTTTTTTTGATTGGAAGTAATCTCAGCGTTGATTTTATTAACACAGAGATTGTTGAGAACGGCGCGCCAAAAGACCTGCTCGCGAGCCTTGCGGAGTTTGCGGCTTGGGCAGCGGCGACAAACGTGTTGGACCGAGCGAAAGCAGAGCGTTTAGTTGCGGCTTGGGGTAGTGAATCAGAAACCGCAGCAGTTATCGCTCACATACAAACGTTCAGAAGCATCTTGCGCGACATGATTACTGGTTTGGCACAGGGCGCGTCGGTGAAGGCAACCGCAATCCACGCAATCAATGCCGAGCTGCAAAACAAGAATAGTGCTGTAGAAATCCGTCAGACCGAAAGCGGTTTTGACAAACTGTTTCGCGCCGACTTTACCGAGCCGCGTCAACTGCTTGCACCAATTGCCGAGAGCGCAGCAGACTTATTATGTTACGGCGATTTGACCTACCTGAAAAAATGCGAAAATGCCGAGTGCATCTTGTATTTTTACGACACAACAAAAAACCATTCGCGTCGTTGGTGTAGCATGGCAGGGTGTGGTAATCGGGCAAAAGTAGCCGCCTTCTATCAGCGTCAGCGTGAAAAAGCAAAAAAGCTGTAAGGATGTGTGATACTTATATGCTTGCATAAATGATACATTAGCGGCTATACACAATAAGGCGAGGGCGAGTAAGCGCCTCTTAGCTCAAATTAACCTTACACAGTCTCATTGATTTGATCCACCTCATTGATTTGGTTCACTATTGCGGTATCACTGGTTCGACAACGTTCGCCATATGCAGCTGAACCTTTGCTAGTAGCGCGACCAGCGTGGTCTGCTCCTCAACCGTAAGCCCTGACATCCACTCGACATCGCATTGCTTGAGATAGGGTTGTGATAATTCACGTAATCGCCGCCCTTGTTCGGTAATCTCGAGCAGCACCGAACGTCGATCCGTTGGATGCGGGATACGCCGTACCAATTCACGCCGTTCAAGCACGTCAAGGAGTTGAGTTACCGCACCGCCAGTCACGAGCAGGCGTTCGCGAATCTTGTGTGGTGACAACGGTTCGCCTGCACCATCAATGATTGCCAACGCATTCGCGGTACTGAGCGTGAGGCCGAAGTGTTGACACACACGCTGCACTCGGTCGAAAAGGGATTGTCCAGTGCGAATCGTTTCTACAACGCACGTTGTAGCGAGTGGTTCCTGCTGCAAATCATCCTGCGAGACGAACTCAGCACCATCAGATGATGTTTGTGGCATGGTGTGTAGCTCCTATATATTTCAGAAAGTATTTTACATACTAAACTACTGCTTGACAATTTACTTTAGATACTATACATTATATGTGCTAACTAATATAAGATTAGTACGACACGAAATGTGGCACCAGCATAGTGGAACACACGAAAGGCAAGGACATGTTTTTGGTTATAGGTGCGACTGGCAACATTGGCAAGCATGTGGTTGCAGAATTGAGCAGTCGAGGATTACCAGTGCGGGTTGTCAGCCGCGATATTCAGCACGCCCGGCAGGTTCTGCCAGAAACTGTGGAATATATGCAAGCCAATCTTACGCAAGAGCCAGATGTACAAGCGGCACTTCATGGGGTAAGCAAAATCTACCTTGCCACCAACGGCCCCGACCAACTTGTTGCCGAAACAAATGTCATCAACGCAGCACGCAACGCTGGAGTGCAGCACGTAGTGCGCGTGTCGGTCATTGGTGCAACCCCTGACCACTTTGTTGCTATTGCCCGCGCTCACCACCAACTTGACCAACTGCTCGCCGAATCCGGCATCCCAGCTACGACACTGCGGCCAAACTGGTTCATGGAAAATTTCTTCGGCTCGGCAGACTCAATCGTTCATCAGGGTGCGATTTATGGCAGCGCCGACGATGGCCGAGTAGCGTTCATCGATTCACGTGACACTGCTGCAGTCGCGGTTCGGGTGCTCACCGAGGATGGTCACGCAGGAAAGGATTACCACCTAACAGGGCCGGAGGCGTTGACATTTGCTGAGGCGGCTCAACGGTTGAGCGAGGGAAGCGGACACAGTGTGACCTATATCAATCTCAGTGATAGCGATTTCCGTGGTGCGCTCGTTGGGGCAGGCGTACCAGAAGTGTTTGCAGATTTGTATCTGCAAATCAACCGCAATGCACGGGAAAATAATCTTGCCGTTGTGAGCAACACGATCGAAGCTGTTACTGGTCTTCCGGCTCGTTCGCTTGCTGTGTTTACTCGCGATAATGCAGCAGCATTTACACCAGTAAAAGCATAAACACGGCAGCTACAGGCGCAACGGCAATCGGTGCTTCCGCTGCGCCTGTAATCCCTATGCCGCTTGTGCTGCGGGCTTGAGTGCGGCTGGAGGCGTGCCAGTTTCCCCTAATTCACGATCCACGCGCTTGAGCGAAACCGCGTTCACAGCCACGATGATCGACGAAAGCGACATCAGCAGTGCGGCCCACTCGGGCCGCAGCTCGATGCCAAGCGACGGATAGAGCACACCAGCCGCGACTGGAATGGCAAGCACGTTATAGATCGCCGCCCAGAACAGGTTCTGCTTCATCTTTCGCACAGTGGCCTTGGAAATCGTGATCGCATGAAGAATGTCCATTGGATCACTCTTCATCAGCACCACACTCGCCGTTTCGATTGCCACATCAGTTCCCGCGCCGATGGCAATGCCAATGTTGGCTTGAGCCAGGGCGGGTGCGTCGTTGACGCCGTCACCAACCATTGCGACGTTCTTACCCTCACTCTGCAACGCTTGGACGTGCTTCGCTTTGTCGGCAGGCAGCACTTCGGCAAAGAAGCGCGTGATGCCAAGCGTTTTGGCAACCGCCGCTGCCGTGCGCGCGTTGTCGCCGGTAATCATGATCGGCTCGATGCCCTGCGCGTTCAGACCCTCAATTGTCGCTGCTGCTGTCGGTTTGATCGTATCGGCGACGGCAACAAGTCCAGCTGCCACCCCATCAACCGCGATGTACATTGGTGTTTTGCCGCCTTCGGCGAGTTCCGCCGCGCGTGATTCCAGCGCTGTTGCGTCTACGCCTTGGTCGCGCATGAGCTTGATGTTGCCTATCAGCAGCTTGCGCCCATCGACTGTCGCCGCAATGCCGTGACCTGCAACCGAGTCGAACTGAGTTGCATCAACAAGGCGCAGTCCGCGCCCCAGCGCGCCCTGCACAATCGCTTCTGCCAGCGGATGTTCCGAGTTGCGTTCGGCAGCGGCAACCAGTCTAAGCAATTCGTTCTCTGCAATATCACCAGTGCTCATAACATTCGTGAGTGCAGGCTTGCCTTCGGTTAGCGTGCCTGTCTTGTCAAGCACAATTGCGTTGATTTTCGACACGTTCTCCAGCGTTGCGGCGTCCTTGATCAAAATGTTGTGCTTGGCCGCTACGCCGGTGCCAACTGCCACTGCTGTCGGTGTGGCCAGGCCCAGAGCGTCGGGGCAAGCAATAACTACTGCGGAAATCGCAAAGGTGAGCGCCAGCGCAATCGTTGCGCCACTGAGCATCCAGACCACGAACGTCACCATGCCCGCGCCGACCGCCAGAATCACCAGATACTGCGCCCACTGGTCAGCCAACCGTTGGCCCGGCGCTTTTGAGTTCTGCGCCTTCTGAACGAGATCAACGATTTGTGCCACCGTGGTATCTGCCCCCACCTTGGTCGCAGTGAAACGCATGCTACCACTCCGGTTAATCGAGCCAGCAATCACCTGATCGCCGGTTCGCTTCGAGACCGGCACGCTTTCGCCCGTTACCAGCGATTCGTCGACACTGGATTCGCCCGCGCTGACCGTGCCGTCGACGGGCACTTTGTCGCCGGGTCGTAGCAGAACAAGGTCGTGTACTTGCACTTCGCTGCTCGGAATGCTTATCTCTTGGCCATCACGTAGTACCGTCGCCTGCGGCGGCACAAGGTCGAGCAGGGCGCGCAGCGCATCGTTCGTACCGCGCCGCGAACGCATCTCCATCCAATGGCCGAACAGCACAAACGTGATGAGCATCGCCGCCGCTTCGAAGAACGTTGGCTGGCCGAGCAGCATGAGGGCCAGGCTGCCGCCAAATGCGGCCAGCACACCAGTTGCAACCAGCACACTCATATTGAGCGCGCCACGGCGCAGCGAATGGTATGCGCCCGAAATAAACATCCAGCCGCAGTAGAACACCACTGGCGTCGTCAGGATAAGCATAATCAGGTCGTGGCTGAGTCCGAACGTCGGCAGGTTCAGGCCAAACACGTTCATGCCGATTGGCGAATACAAAACATCGGGAATGGTCAGCAACAGTGCGATCAAGAATTTATTCCGCATGTCGCGTTCCATCGCTGCCGCCATCGTTGGGTCGGACATGTCGTGGCCCATCATATCGTGACCACCATGATTCATACGGGGCATCTGGCTGTGATCCATGCCCGCGTGGGCGCTGTGATCCATCGCTGCGGCCGCTTGTTGCTCGTGGCGGGCGTGGCCGGCATGGGCAGCGGTCGCTGGCAGCTCGTACTGCATACGGTCGTGCTTGGTGCTCATGGTAATCGGCTGCACATCGACGCCGTGCTGTAGCTGGCGCAGGCGGGTTTGTGCCGCTGCGACATGCTGCTGCTGGTGCGCACTGTGGTCGTGTTCGCTATCCGTGTGCCTGTCGCCACTCGTCGGCAGGCAATCACACCCCGTCGTCGTAATCAACTGCTGGATTTCGGTGGGGGAAATCATTCCAGGGTGGTAGCCGACGTGAACCTGATTACCCGCCCAATCAAGCTTGACACTAGTGATATGCGTATTCGTCCGCAACTGACGCTCGATCGCATCCGCACAGCCAGTGCAGTGCATGGTCGTGAGGGCAATCGTGGCTTGTGCGTTCGTATCCGCCGTAGTGTGGGTCATACGATCCGTCCTTTGAATGTAGTCAGCCGTATGTGCCTCAGCATATCGCGCGTGCTGCGTGCCAGCCAGGGCCATTCCGCTCATCACGGCCTAGGTCAGATGACCTATTACTGTCAGAACACACAACAAACGACAGGTCTCCTGCGCGTCTCAGTGGCTCAAACAAGTATTCAAAAAAAGCGGCACCGCACAGCCGACTGAAGCGACGCATGTGCGGTGCCAGATACATGAGCTAGACGAACGTTATTTGTTGCAACGACAGCAATTCGCCACCAAGCCGATTATCGGGCGCTGAAGCGCTGGGCTAGTTGGTATTCAGGCACCGCAGTGCATACCTGGTTGCATATACCCTCTATGACCCACAAAGTGCAGTGATACACTATGAAATCCTACATTGTGGAAATAAATATAGCATCCCTGCCAGAGTTGTAAAAAGCGGAGGTGGGTTTTTCGGGAGCTGCGCCCCCAAACCCCCGCTTTGCGCTCACGCGCATGGGTACAACTCAAATAGGGATGCTATAGCACGGGCGCTGCCACAGAATGACACCTGGTCAGGACTTTCGCTTGATCATCGCCGCCTGCCGCGCCGCAGCGTGCGCACTAGCCCGGCGATCGCAAAGCCAGCTGTGCAGGCCAGCACGATCGACGCGCCCGACGGCACGTTCGCGTAATACGAGGCATACAGTCCAACGACCGCGCCGCCGATCGCAACCACAATCGAGATGACCATCATCCAGCCGAGCCGGTTGGTCACGAGCGAGGCGGCAGCGGCGGGCGTCACTAGCAGCGCGCTGGTCAGCACGACCCCCACCACCTGAATGCTACCCACTACCGTTAGCGCCAGCAGCATCAGCAGCACATAGCGCAGCCAATCAGCGCGTAGGCCGATCTGGGCGGCGTGAATCGGGTCGAATGAGGTCAGCTCTAATTCCTTGTGCAGCAGCGCCAGCATCACCAGCACCACCAGGGCAATCACCGCGATCACCAGCAGATCGTCGGTGGTGACACCCAGGATGTTGCCGAACAGAATGTGGGTGAGATCACGAAACGAGCGTAGCGTGCTGATCAGCAGAATGCCCAGCGCGAACATGGCCGTGAAGACCACGCCAATCGCGGTATCCTCGCGCACCGCGTCGCGGCGCGAAAACCAGCCGATGCCCACTGCGGTCAACAGGCCAGCGACGATCGCACCGCCAAACAGGTTCCAGCCCTGGAGGTAGGCCACCACCAAGCCTGGCAGCGTGGTGTGGGCCAGCGCATCGCCGATAAAGGCCATGCGGCGCAGCACCACATACACGCCAATCGTGGCGCAGGTTAGTCCGACAAGCGTTGCCGCCAGCAGGCCATTGCGCATAAAGGCGAAGCTGAATGGTTCAAGAATCCAGTCGATCATGGTGTTTCTTTTTTGTGCTGTAGCAATCCTACCGGATTTATTAAAAATAGGAGGGGGTATTCTTTCGGGGCTGCGCCCCAAACCCCCGCTGCATGTATGAAAATAGGAGGGGGTATTTTTT
>JACMIM010000064.1 GCA_014381165.1 Roseiflexaceae bacterium | reverse complement strand
TCGCCTACGGCGGGCAAAGAAGTAACTTATGATTGTTTCGTTTTTTGGTGCAACGCACCAAAAAACGAAACAAAATAAATGTCTCATGCTGCCGCAGGCTGAAGTGACCAACTGCGTAAGTGCTAATACAGGATACACGATGAGCAATACTGCTGCGCCGATGCGTCTGGCGATCGCCGTGGTGCAAAAGCAAGACGCCGCCGACTTGGTGGCTGCCCTGACCGAGCGGAACTATCGCGTCACCCGTATCTCCAGCGAGGGCGGCTTTCTGCGCGAGGGCAATGTCACGCTGCTGGTCGCCACCGAAACCGAATCGATCGAGCCGATGATGCGGCTTATTCGCGAGCACTGCATTACGCGGACGCGCTATGTCTCGCCGCTGCCGCCAGTCGCCGATTCCGGCGAGTTCTATACACCAACCCCGATCGAGGTGCAAGTCGGCGGCGCGACGGTATTTGTGCTCAAAGCCGGACAGATGCTGCGTCTGTAAGCAATATATCATTTGACAAATCCGCCCATTAGGCGACAATACAGGGCGATAGGAAAGGAGCCCTGACGTTGGACGAGATTCAATCACTCCTCACAAATGTTATTCCGATTCTGATAGTGCTCGGCTGGGCGCTGCTGGTCTACTTAATTTTGCTATGGGCAGCCTCGGTGCTTTGGGCATACCGCGATATTCGGGGGCGTAGCGATGATGTGATGGTGCAAGTGCTGGCGGTCTCGCTGGCGCTGTTGCTGCCATTCGCCGGCCTGGCCCTGCATCTCATCCTGCGCCCGCGCCAAACGCTCGGCGAAAAGTACGAGCGCACGCTGGAAGAGCAGTACTTGCGCCGTGATCTGGAAGAGCCGTGCGCCTGCCCGAGTTGCCAACGTGGGATCGAGCCAGATTTTATTCTTTGCCCACACTGCCACACGCACCTCCGCCGCCGCTGCGATTCCTGCGATAAAGTGATCGACCTGACGTGGTCTGTCTGCCCGTACTGCGCCGAGGACGGCACGAGCCGCACGGTAGGAACCCGCTACCGGCGCGCCCCGGATACGCAGCCCGTCGATGTGTACAGCCGGTAGTCCAATCGATGTGCCAACAGGAGTTCAATGCGACCCCTTTCTCAAACGCCTACGGTTGGCCGTGGAACGATGCTGCTGGTAGCTCTAGCGCTCACTGCCTGTGGAGCTGGGCAGGCGGCTGCGCCAAGTGCGCCAACCGCCGACACTGCCACGATCACAACTGCGGTTCCGACGGTGGCGAGCGCAGCTACCGCCCCGGCGGCAGCTTCCGCCGCAACGGTCGATCGCGGCGAGGGCGATCCCAACGCGCCAGTGAAGGTGATCGAGTATAGCGACTTTCAATGCCCCTACTGCGCTGTGTTCGTGCGCGAGACGCTGCCGCAACTCAAAGCTGAATACATCGACACGGGTAAAGTCTATTTTGAGTACCGTGATTTCCCAATTACCGAAATCCACGGCAGCGCAGTGCTCGCGGCGCACGCAGCTAACTGTGCCGCCGTTCAGGGCAACTTCTTCCCCATGCATGATCGGCTGTTCCAAGGCCAGGAGGCCGGCGAGTGGGGCGAAAACCTTTCTGAGGACTTTGCGGTGTTTCTGGGCTACGCGCGCGAGCTGAATATCGACGCTCAAGCGCTTCAGGACTGTGTGCAGGGCCAACAGTTTGCGCCACAGATCGCGCAGGATTACCAGGAGGCGTTAGCCGCTGGTGTGGAAAGTACACCACATTTCTTGGTAAACGGCGCGCCACTTATCGGCGCGCAGCCCTTTGAGGTGTGGCAAAGAACGCTTGATGCGGCGCTGGAAGAATCTGGCCAGTAACAGTGTTGCTCGAACAGTACGCGCCTAAGCGTTCACCCAGAGCGCCGCGTAGGTGGTTCGCGCTGCCATTAGGCTTGCTGGCGCTTTACAAAGTGTGCGCTATCGCATATAATCTGGACGCGCCAGCGGTATCAGAAACGCCTGGCGCGCTGTGTATTTCAGGCGAGGACTGAGAGCGTACTCTCAGTTCTTTTTTAAGCTCAAATGCAGGAACGCTGTTTCTTACCCCGCAACCAACCTGTGAGTTTGAGCTGTGTCAAAAAGGCAAAGTGATGACCGACAAACCAGCCTATCTTACCCGTGATGGCCGCGCAAACCTCGAGGTCGAGCTGCAAGAACTCACGACGAGCGGGCGCAAACTGGTAGCCGAGCGTATCGGTGCCGCGAAGGAGCTTGGCGATATCTCCGAAAGTGGCGAGTACGAGGATGCCAAGAATAGCCAGGCCCACCTTGAGGCGCGTATTCGCGAGATCAAAAGCATTCTATCGCGGGCTCAGATCATCGATGAAGAAGGCACCCACGGCAATGAAGTACGGGTCGGCTCCCGCGTGACTGTGCGGATAGACGGCGAGACCGGCGAGGAAACATATACAATCGTGGGTAGCACCGAGGCCAATCCGCGCAATGGCAAAATTTCTAATGAGTCGCCGATCGGTTCGGCACTGCTTGGTAAACGCCTGCGTCAAAAAGTACAGGTGCAAACCCCTTCTGGCCAACTCAAGCTGACAGTTGTAAAGATTCAATAGCCCCTAGATCGTTCGTTTACACACGTGCAGCAAGCAGCCAGCGGGCAGTGTCCGCTGGCTGCTTGCTTGTTACGCAAGCAAACAATCTACGTCCATCTCGGACGCAGCGCGGGGGTTTTGGGCGCAGCCCACGGGAAATTCCGTTGCACGACGTGAGGTATGCTGACAGACGAAAGCGAAATAAGTCAATAACCGCACGCCTAAAGGCGGCGACTTGTACCTCACGCCGATTGCTCGGATGGATACGATAGGCTGATTGACGACAGCCCGCCAGTATCAGATATACCGACGCTGGCACGGTACTTGGCCGCTACATTACGGGACGCATTGAGGTCGGCATGCAGTTCATAGTCGCACACACGACACACAAAACGGTCGCGAGAACGGCGGTTGTTGCGGGCGGTATGCCCACAGCGACTACAGGTTTGCGAGGTATGTCGCGGGTCAACCGCAACCACCATACAACCCCGTTCCTCGGCTTTGTACGCGACAAAGGACTTCAGTTGCGCGAACGACCAGCTATGTACGCGGCGGCTCGCCACCGTGTGCTTCTTGATCATAGTGCGCTTGCGAATGTCGGTGAGGTTCTCCAGCACAATCGTTCCGCCCGGTTCAACCGCGTAGGCGATCTGCTTACTGAGGACGTGATCACAGTCCTTGCGAAAACGCGCCTGTTTCCCGCTCAGTTTCCGCAAGTGCCGTTTGGCGCGTTTGGTTGCCTTCTTCTGAAGGGCACGCTTGAGCTTGAACAGCCGCCCTTCAATCGCTTTCCAGCCACGTTTGCCAAGAAAGCGGTTGGTGCTGGTGACGGCGGGCCGCACGAGGCCCAGGTCAACGCCCACAACCTGATCTGTCGGGGCAACAGTGGGCGCGGGAACCGTTACCACGACGTGCAACCACCAACGCCCGTTGCGCGCAATCAGATCAGCGGTGTCGGTCGGATAGCCTGCATACGCTGCGTTGTAGGGCGGCACGGCAAAGCGGATGGTCTGCCGCCCACCCGTGGTAGACATGCGTACCGTGCGGCTCTCCCAGTCGACCTTGTACGTATGCAGGTTTAGACGCGGCGGGCAGGCGCGCGAAACAGGCATGCCAACCGTTCGCCCGGTCTTTCGCAGCGCGAATGCGCTCTTCACCGCCTCGGTGGCCTTCACACGAGCCTGCACCAGGAGGTCGCTGACCAGTGCAGGGTACGCCGACTTCAAGGGGTAGTAGGTTGCGTGATGCAGCTTCACCCCGTTGATAATCTGCTGTTCCCAGCCGACCGCGCACACGGCATTAAAAACCGCAGTGAACTGGTGCGCAGTATCCGCAAGACTAGCGGCTTGGCTTGCGGAGGGCTGAAGTTGAATACGAATTGTGCGCTGCATAAAGATGTCATACCATATACGCAGCATTATTGTACACGGAGGACGGCAATTCCCTCGCACGCCTGAAGGCGGCGGTTCCCTTGCCGTATTTTATGGAATTGAATGAACTCCAACGCCAGCGCCTCGCCAAGCTTGAGCGGCTGCGCGCCCAGGGCGTCGAACCCTTTCCACCGCGTTCAACCCGAACGCACACCGTCGCCAGCGTGCTGGATGGATTTGATCAGCGTATCGAGCGCGGCGACACCGTGACCGTGGCGGGCCGCTTGGTGGGCGCGCGGCGCGTGATGGGCAAGCTAGCCTTTGCCCATCTTGAGGACGAGAGCGCCAAAATCCAGCTCTGGCTCAGCAAGAATGATCTCGGCGCTGAGTGGTTCGACCGCTTCCGCGACGATCTCGATACCTTTGATATCGTGCAGGCCACCGGCACGCTGCGCCTCACCAAGACCGGTGAACCTTCGCTGTTTGTGACCGAGTTGGTGTTGCTGGCCAAGTCGCTCAACCCACCGCCCGAGAAGTGGCACGGCTTGCAGGACAGCGAAGCCCGCCATCGCGAGCGCTACCTTGACCTAATCGTCAACCCAGGCGTGCGCGATACGCTGCGCGCCCGCGCTAAGATCACTGCCGAGCTGCGGCGCTTTCTGGACGCGCGCGGCTTTGTCGAGGTCGAGACGCCAACGCTGCAACCGCTGTATGGCGGTGCGACAGCGCGGCCTTTCGTCACTCACCACAACCAGCTCGATCAGGATTTATACCTGCGCATCGCCAGCGAGCTGTACCTCAAGCGGCTGATTGTCGGTGGAATGGGCCGGGTGTATGAGATAAGTAAGAACTTTCGCAACGAGGGTGTCGACCGCACGCATAATCCCGAATTTACTATGATGGAATGCTACCAGGCCTACGCCGACTACAACGACGTGATGCAGATGGTCGAGGAGATGCTGCGTACAATTGCGCAGAACGTGCTGGGTTCGACCACGGTAAGCTTTCAGGGCACCGCGATCGACTTTGCCCCCGCCTGGCAGCGCGTCTCGATCCCCGAGGCGATTTTGGAAACCATCGGCGTCGATATCCTTGTTTTCGACACGCTCGAAGCGCTCCAGGCCGAAATTCGCGCCCGCAGCATCGAGATCGACCTCAAGCCCAGCTGGGGCAAGCAGGTCGATGAGCTGTTTTCGGAATATGTGCAACCCCGGCTCATCCAGCCGACATTTGTGATCGACCACCCTGTCGCGCTCTCGCCGCTGGCCAAGCGCCGCCCCGACAGCATGGTGCTGACCGAGCGCTTCGAGCCATTTGTGGCTGGGATGGAGATCGGCAACGCCTTCACCGAGCTGAACGACCCGCTCGACCAGGAGCAGCGCTTTCTCGATCAGGGCCGCGATTACGCCGCCGGCGATGACGAAGCGCAACAGATGGACGCCGATTTTATCAACGCGCTGATGTATGGCATGCCGCCGACTGGTGGGCTTGGTATCGGCATCGACCGGCTCGTGATGCTGCTGACCGGGAGCCGCTCGATACGCGACGTAATTCTGTTTCCGCTTTTGCGATTGGAAGCGCCACAATAAAACGTCGGGCTATGCC
>JACMIM010000543.1 GCA_014381165.1 Roseiflexaceae bacterium | reverse complement strand
CGGTAGCGCGTTTGGTCGGCGTGGGCCAGCAAGGTTTCCAGGTAGCCCTCGGCCCCACCTAGCCCCTCGGCATCGGTGATATACAGCAGCAGCGGGCGTTTGTTCATGGCGAAAAGCCCATGTGACACAACTTTACGTTTCTGTAGAAGACGCAGCGTGGGCGCGCAATGCAGCCCACGCTGCATCGGAAATAACCAGATCGTGCTGGCGATCGTGAAGCAGATCAAGCGCACCCGGTTGGGCGAGCTGCGACACAATAATTGGCCGTAACACGCAACCAAGCACGATCGCAGCAAGCAGGTTCGGTTGACCCCTACGAATAGTGCCGCCCTGTTGCCAAGCAGCGACCATGCGCTCGATAACGTCAAGCGGATACACAGTGCCGTGTGGTAACGACGGCATCAGCGTAGATTGACGCAATAGCACAAACGTGAATGCAGCGGGATTCTCGCGGTAGCTGCGTAACGTGGCCGCTACAATTTCACGGAGTTGCACCTCAGCGGTTCCAGATGAAGCAGCCACTTCCAACAACCGCTCTGAGAAGTTGCGAAGATGATAGCTATACAATGATTGCGCAATCGCCTCTTTTGAAGGGTAGTGACGATACAGCGCGCCTTCTGACATTCCCGCACGTTCGGCAATACTACGAATCCGCGTTGCGTCATAGCCAACTTCGGCGAAACACGCCAGAGCAGCCGCAAGTAGCTTTTCTTCTTGACTCGGTCGTGGCATTTGTTGCGATTCCCCGGCTAACGCTGCAAGCTTAGATCGCTGTTCCAACAACACACTGGCGTGCGGCAAGACGAGCCGCGCTGCCTGGATCGTGGCTTGGTAGGTAGACGGTAGGCGTCGTTCGCACAAGTTGCTGGATGTTGTGCAGTGTTTGTTGTGCCACAGCCTGGTCGAAGCTTACACCGTCGACCGCACCTGCGAGCAGTAACTGTTCGCTATAGGATGTGTCGCCAGCAAAGAAGATTGTCACATCGCCATCCTGCACACACACCGACATATGGCCGCCCGTATGGCCTGGCGTGGGCACAAGTGTAACATCACCGGCATTTGTCAAGCGATAACTCTGCCTGAAAGGGCCAAATGGCTGCGCGTGAAACTGAACCAGGCGCGGTGCGAACCAGCTGGGCCAATGCTGTGGCAACGCACCACGAAATTGGCCAGCTACACCAGCAGCAGCAGCATACTCCCGGCGGCTCACAAGAATCTCAGCATGGGGGAAGTGGGCCAGTCCACCTGCATGGTCGGTGTGTAAATGCGTCAGGACGACCCAACGCACGTCGTCAGGAGAAAGGCCGCGCGCCCGTAACTGCGGGCCAATTTCATCAGTTGGCTGAACCTGCTCGCGCACGCCCAGACGGAAGTACGGATTCCACCAAGGGAAGTAGTCCGGCTGGGTAGCTCGCGCTGTTTCACCCGTATCGACGACAATCAGACCTTCTGGATGCTCGATAACCCAGGTGTAGATCGGCAAAAAGTCAGTCCAGCGCGAATCAAGCAGCGTGTTGACCTGGCGTGCAATGCCACGGCCAACACCCTGCCGCTGGCGCTCCTTGATAGCCACCTGGCCAGTTTGAACTGCGTGAATACGCATCTCATCGTCTCCTCTTGATAGTGAGTATTTACTTACTTACGATGAGTATATGCGTTCCCTTCACGCTTGTCAAGTAGAACTTCGTTGCCGCCGCTCCGCGCGTAGCCGCCGCGCCAGCTCATGCACTCGCTGCTCCAACTGCGCTGGGTCACCGCGCCGTCGCACACGCAGCGCGCGACGCTCGGCCATGGTCAGGCCAAGCATGCGCCCGTTCCAAGCCCAGGCCGCTAGCAGCGCCGGGTCGCGGGTGTGCCCGTACTTCAGCAGCGTCTTGGCCGCCAACAGCAGCGCAAACGGCACGACGGCACGCCAACGCATCAGCTTCAGGTAGGTGCGCAGGCTATTCTTCACACGCTCGGCGTCCCAGCGCCGCCCACCCGCGCTGCCGCCGCGCTGATGGTAGACAAACGTGCCCAGGTCGGCCAGCACGCGGTAGCCCAGCAGCCAGGCCCGCCAGCACAGCTCGGCGTCCTCCCAATACATGAACATTTGCTGGTCGAAGCCGCCGAGATCATCCCAAACGTTGCGCCACACCAGCAGCGCCGCGCCGGGGATGGCCGCCACCTGGCGTAGTCCGGCAACCGGGCGCGGCTGCTCGCCGGGATAGAGTGTGGTCGGGCAGATCAGCGCATCGGGGCAAGCGCGGGCGCTGGCAACCAGCCGATCGAGCCAACCTGGCGTCACGCGCACGTCCGGGTTCAGAAACACCAGCAGATCACCGTGCGCCGCCGCCGCGCCAATGTTACAGGCCCGCCCGAAGCCCAGATTCGCGCCGCTCGCGATCACCTGCACCTGCGTCTGCCCAGCCAGATACGCCAGTGTCCCATCAGTCGAGGCATTATCGACGACGATCAGCTCATATGGCGCATACGTGGTTGCGCCGATCGCCGCAAGAAAATCGGGCAGCAGGTTGGCGCTGTTATAGCTGACCAGAATCAGCGAAACCAACGGCTGGCTGAAAATAATCATAGAAATGGCTCCAGGAAACCGCTGCCTTCAGGCGTGCGGAGGAATGGAGCGGCGGCGCTACGAACAGCATCAAATGTGCAGCTAGTAGCCGCTATTTCTGGCTTCCTATTGCGGAAAAGTGCCATCTGTGCTATGCTCCTTGTATGGGGTAAGGCACCTGCGTGCAGGCAACCGTTTCCACCCACGCCGCCCAATGCGGCATCCAAAAAGCTCCTGGTCTGGTTCGCTTAGTTGAGTAATCAACACCGCTATCGGGACGAATCAGAAGGTTGTTGTCAACCAGCCTAATTGCTCGATCCGGTTTCCCAGGAATGACCGGAATGTCAACGAGCTAAAGCGTCGCGTTCGTATCGGCCACCGAAGGATGCAGGTGCAAGCCGCCGCCTTCAGGCGTGCGGTAGTTGACATCTATGTTCGGAGTAGCATTGCAGTACAACAGTGTGTTCTCGAACACCCAACGCGCTTCGGCGCGTTTCGTATGTCAGACGCCGAATTCATTCGGTGGCCGTGGCGGCGGCGCAGAAATGTTTGTCACAGTCTATATATCAATGGCCGCCCGATATATTCCCATCAGCTGCTCGCGCATGTGGCTGGTGGTGTAGTGCGCCAGAAAGCGCTGCCTGGCCGCGTCGCCAAGCGCCCGCCGTGCGGCTGGGTCGTCAATCAGGCTGGCGAGCGCCGCAGCCAGCGCGTGGGAATCTTCAGGCGGCACCAAAACCCCAGTGCCGTCGAGAATCAGCGGCATGTCGCCAACTGTCGTGGCCACGATCGGGCGACCAGCGGCCATGGCCAGGATCAGTTTGGCCGGCGTCTGCATCACGCCTTCGGTCACGGCGCGCTGCGGAATGGCCACAATATCGCAAGCGGCATAGGCTGCGGGGTACGCGCTGGCAGGCAGGTAGCCAGTGCTCACGACACCAGGTGTGGCGCGCAGCTGCTTGGCATAGGGGTTGCGCGGCGGCACACCGGCGAACAGCAGCCGCGCCGCCGGGTGCCGCCCGCGTAGCTGCGCAAAGGCCGCCAGCAGTTCGTCGATGCCCTTGTGCGGGTGCGGCGTGCCGAGAAAGCCGACCAGCGGCGCATCAAAGGCGATGCCGTGTTGCTGCCGAAAGCTGGCCCCGTCGCTGTGCTCTGGCGCAAATGCTTGCGCGTCGGCGGCGGTATACACGATCTCGCCGCCAAAGTGGCCCTGCAACGCCCGCGAGTTGACTGTCCGCGCGGCAGGTGCCGTGCGGGCCAGCTGTTCACGGCCAAGCTCGGCGCGAATGCGCGCGCTGAACGGCAAGCCCCACAGCGCCCGCCGCCAGGCTGGCCAGCGGGTCACGCCCTCCAGGTACAAGCCCAGCTCCCAATCATCCAGGTCGAGAACCAGCGGCAGGCCAAGCTGTCGTGCCGCCGCCACTGTCGCTGGCAGGTGCGCCTGGCTCTTAAAGCAATGAACCAGATCGCAGCCCTGGAGCGCCGCCGCCAGTTGCTCGGGCGTGTAGCCGCTGCGCAGCCGCGTGATCGGCCAGGGCAGGTCGTTCAGCAGCGGAAACAGGCCGCCTGTATCCCAGCCGATCAGGCGGCAGCGTATATCGGGCGTGCCGACAAAGGCCTGCAAAAAGGGATAGACACGCCCAATATTATTATGGCTGAGCGAATGCACGACAATGCCAACCTGCACAGTTATTCCTCGCCGGCCCGCTCGCGCAGCAGCCCCTCGATTCGCGCCACCACCATGTCGATCGCGATCGCGTTCAGCCCGCCGCGCGGAATAATGATATCGGCGTAGCGCTTGGATGGCTCGACGAACTCCAGGTGCATGGGCCGCACAGTCTTGAGGTATTGGCTGATAACCGATTCGAGATCGCGCCCGCGCTCGCG
>JACMIM010000542.1 GCA_014381165.1 Roseiflexaceae bacterium | reverse complement strand
GGTTTCGTCCTTTCGTTGGAGTGAAGCATTCCAGTACCTCGGAGTACTTCCTTGATGGGAGATCACATAAACAAAGAACAAAGAACAAAGCGGACATGCTTTTGAATTGCGGCGGAGCAATACTGTTCTGTGTTTCTTTGTTCTTTGTTCTCTATCAGATACGTATGCTATCGTGCTTACTCACAATGGAGTTCCATCATGACCAGCCTCGCCCAAAAGCCCCGCGCCAAACGCCGCCCCCGCCACATTGCCACGCGCCTGCTGCTGATCGTCCCGGCGCTGCTGCTGCTCGCCTACCTTGGCATCTCGACCGCCGCCGCCTACATTCTCTCGACACCGCGGCGGGTCGGCGGTGATGTGCAGCCGGCTACCTACGGCTTTGCGGCGGAAGACGTGACCTTTCCGTCGCGCGGTGGCGACCTCCAGCTGCGCGGCTGGCTTTTGCCGCAAGACGGCGCAACCGATGTGATCGTGATCGTCCATGGCAAGGATAACAGCGGCGGCGGGCTGCTGCGCGATGGCTACGGCACGCTGTTTCGTGCGCTGGGTGAGCAGGGCTTCGCAGTGCTACTGCTGGATATGCGCGGCCATGGGCGCAGCGATGACGGCCGCTATAGTTTCGGCCTGAACGAGCGCCGCGATGTTTGGGGCGCGGTCGATTGGCTGCGCGAGCGGGGCTTTGCCGCTGGGGATATCGGCGTCTACGGGCTTTCGATGGGCGCGGCCTCAAGCATTATGGCCAGCGCCGAGGAAATGGCCGTCGGCGCGCTAGTGGCCGATTGTAGCTTCAGCGCGATTCTGCCGATTATCGAGCGCGAGTGGACGGCTACCAGTGGGCTGCCACAGTTCTTTTTGCCCACCACATTGCTGCTGGGCCGACTGCTGTTCGGCTATGACATCGCCGCCTCGCGCCCGATCGACGTAATCGACCAACTTGGCACACGGCCAGTTCTGCTCATTCACGGCACGGGCGATATGCTGATCGCGCCCAGTGAGGCCGATGCGCTTCAGGCCGCCTACCCCGCCGCCGAGCTGTGGAAAGTCCAAGGTGCACCCCATAGCGCATCATTCCAGACCGCCCAGCGCGAGTACAGCCAGCGCGTCGCTAGCTTCTTCGCCCAAAGCCTGCAATAAACCACGAAGAACACGAAGAGAACGAAGGCCGGACATTTGTTTCCGGCCTTCGTGCTCTTCGTGTTCTTCCTGGCAAAGACGCTGGGTTCAGCGTTTGGGTGTCACGCCATGGCCCGCCTTAATGTACGCGAGGTCGAGCCGCGCGCCAGTTTGGACGAAGCCGCCGTCGAACGGATTTTCAGCCATGAACATGGGCGTGTCGAGATCGACATAGTGAAAGCCGCCCTGCCCGGCTGCAAAGCAAGCCGAAGCGGTCATACCTAGAATCGACTCGATGTTGCCGCCGATCATCAGGCGCATGTGTGCAGCACGGCACACAGCGGCAATGTCTAGCGCCTCGACGATGCCAGCCTTCATGAGCTTGATATTGACCACATGGGCCGCGCGCTCCAGTGCCACCCGCAGCACCTCACGGGCGTTTGGCGCACTCTCGTCGGCGGCGATCGGCACACCGCTCCACATGGTCATCTGGCGCAACCCCTCGAAATCATTAGGCCTAACCGGCTGCTCGAACAGGATCGGCGTGATGCCGTGTTCCTCCAGCGCGGCCGTCACCTGGAGCGCTTGGTCGGCGCTGAACCCACCATTGCCGTCCAGCATCAGCGGCGCGGCCGGCGCTGCTTCGGCGATCGCGCGCACCCGCGCCACATCGTGTGCCAGATCGCCCGAGCCAATTTTGATCTTGATGGTGGAAATGCCACGCGCCAGCACAGCCCGCGCGTCGGCAGCGGCCTGCTCGACACTGCCAGTCGTGACGGTCATATCGGTCTCAAGCGTTGTGCTGACGCCGCCAAAGAACGACCAGAGCGGCATACGGGCGTGACGGGTCAGCGCGTCCAGCACCGCCGTCTCCACGCCACAGCGCGCTGAACCGACCGCGCCGATTATCTGCTTGAGTTTGCTGGCGATCAAGCGCCACTCGCGGGCATCGGCCCCCTCGATGATGCTGCGCACCTTGCCGACTGCCTCCAGCGCAGCCTGCTGCGTCTCGCCATTGTAGGCCTCGAACGGCGCGGCCTCGCCATAACCGCGTGTGCCATCGGCCAGTTCGACCGTCAGCAGCAGATTGCGGGCGACATCCTGCGTGCCTCCGGCAATGCCGAACGGCGAGAGCAGCGGGATGTTTAGGTGCTCGACGTTGAGCGAGCGGATCGTCGTCGACATGGTTTTACTCCCGGCAGGTGACAAGATGACAAGGTGACAAGGTGACAAGATGACAAGATGACCGAACGATTCTCTCGCCCCCAGCCCCCAGCCCCCAGCCCCAGCTCCTAGCTTGCTCACTCGATCCCCAAATACGCCTTCTGCACCATTTCATTGGCTGCCAAGGCCTTGGCATCGTCGGACAGCACAATTTGGCCGGTTTGCAGCACATAGCCACGGTTGGCCACGCCCAGCGCCATTAGCGCGTTCTGCTCGACCAACAGAATGGTAATTCCCTGGCTGTTGATCTCTCTGATAATGTTGAAAATCTGCTCGACCAGCACCGGGGCCAGGCCCATTGATGGCTCGTCCAGCAGCAGCACACGCGGGCGTCCCATCATCGCGCGGCCGATCGCCAGCATCTGCTGCTCGCCGCCAGAAAGTGTGCCGCCGCGCTGGGCTACACGCTCCTTCAGGCGCGGAAATAGGCCATAGACCCGCTCGAGATCTTGCTCGATCTCGGCCTTGTCGCTGCGGGTGAACGCGCCCATCAACAGGTTGTCTTTGACCGTCAGGCGCGGAAAGATGCGGCGGCCTTCTGGTGATTGCAACACCCCGCGCTCGACGATTTTATGCGCCGGCACCTGGTCGATCCGCTCGCCCTCCAGCAATACCTCGCCCTGGCGCGGCTTTAGAAGGCCCGAGATCGTGCGTAGCGTCGTGCTCTTACCCGCGCCATTTGAGCCGATCAGCGTGACGACCTCGCCCTTACCGACCGTGAGCGAGACGCCCTTCAGCGCGTGGATATTGCCGTAATAGGTGTGAACATTCTTGAGTTCGAGAACAGGAGCGTTTGTCATAATAGTGTAGCTATTTACTGTAAGCCAAGCGACTGTAGCAGCTTGGCGCGGGCTGTGTCGGGCAGCATGCGAGCGAGCGTTGGCAGTACCTCAGGAATGGTCTGCTCCCGCAACCATTCTTCTTGAAACCAGAAGCCTGGCAGCACCAGCGAATGAAAGCGATTGTTGGCATCCGGCAACACGGCCACGTAGCGAGCTTGTTGATCGAGGTGGTACACATCAACCCGCTCTTTGCCAGGGCGCGGATCGACGATCCAGTACTCGCGCACGCCACCTTCCTGATATTCATAAAACTTATCGCCGCGGTCGCGGCCAACACTTTCTTTAGAAATAATTTCGATGACCAGGTCGGCAGGCCCGTTGACCCGGTGCGTGTCAAGGCGCGAGACGTGCTGTTTGGCCAGAAACAACACATCTGGTTCGCGGGCATTACCATCGGGGCGAATTCGCATTTCGGTTGGCGCAACCAGCAAGGTACCGAGATCAAGCAAATCGGCGTACAGCGAAATCAGCTTGGTTAGAAACACAATCAGCTGCTGGTGAAGTGACAACGGTGGCATAAAGAAAATAACCTCTCCATCAACCCACTCCGCGTGTTCCTCCGAGCCATGCGCCACGAACTGCTCGTAGGTCATTCGCATCCGTTGCTCGCCGGCCACCTGTTCGGTTGATGCTTCGATTACTGCTTCTGCCATATGCTCGTCCTTCGAACGACTCTTTTTTGATGGTTTTTGGCGGCTTTGCCGCCAAAAAACCATCAAACAAAAAAGAAGTATTTTCGGGGGCCTACGGCCCCCGGACCCCTGCCAAACGGCATAACTTGATGCACACGGGTTGCAAACCCCGTGCCTTTCGCAAAGTGCAAGTTCATACCTCGAAAGGCACTTAGGCCGCTGTCGGCATCCGTCCACCTTTGCCGTGGGCTGCTGCGCCGCGCCCAAGGTAGGCCTCGATCACTTGCTCGTCGGCGCGCACAAGTTCGGGCAGGCCTTCGGCGATCTTCGCACCGTGGTCGAGCACCGTGACTTTCTCCGAAATGTCCATGACCACCTTCATGTCATGCTCGATCAGCAGAATCGTCACGCCTCGATCGTCGCGGACGCGGCGGATGAGCTTGGTCAGCTCGCCGGTCTCGTTCGGATTCATACCAGCCGTCGGCTCGTCGAGCAGCAGCAGCTTTGGCTCGGTGGCCAGCGCGCGGGCGATCTCCAAGCGTCGCTGGTCGCCATATGGCAGGTTCTTGCTTAGTTCGTCGGCCCGACGGCGGCCCAGACCGACATACTCAAGCAAATCGAGCGCGTGGGTGCGCGCGGCCACCTCTTCCTCACGTACCTTGCGCAGGCGCAGCAGTGTTCCGATCAGGCCGGCGTGCAGCCGTGAGTGGCGACCGACCAGCACATTCTCAAGCGCGGTCATCTGGGCAAACAACCGAATGTTCTGAAATGTGCGCCCGATGCCCAGCGCGGTGACCAGATGCGGTTTGGTGCCGGTAATCTCCTGGCCATCGAACAGCACCTTGCCAGATGTCGGCGTATACAAGCCAGTGATCATATTGAAGAAGGTGGTCTTACCCGCGCCGTTCGGCCCAATCAGGCTGCTGATACTGCGCCGCTCGATCGAGAAATCCACGCTGTTGACGGCGGTTAGGCCACCAAACTGCTTGGTAATGCCCTGCGCGTCGAGAAGTTTATCGCTCATGGTGTCATCCTTTGTAGGTGCGAAGCATTCGCCCGCAACCCTGGTACCCGTACCATCGATGGGGCGAATGCTTCGCACCTACAGCGCGTGACATATGTGTCACGCTTGTTCCGCATCGTACAGCGTCTGGCGCTCATGCGCAGTGGCCTCGTCGTCGGCGTGTAGCTCGCGGCGGCGGCGTTCGTTCGGCACCAGGCCTTCGGGGCGCACCAGCATCATAATGACCAGGGTCAGCCCGAACAGCATCGTACGAAAGTCAGTTTTGAAGTTGATCTCCTTCAGTACCTCGATGTTCGAGTTCTGAAGCAGCCCTTGAACGACATCGCCAAGTTGTGGCAGGAACAGCCGATCTGCAAATTGGATGATCAGGCCGCCAAGAATAACGCCAGTGATATTGCCAAGGCCACCAAGGATGACCATACACAGCAGAATCACCGACACGTCGAACCCGAACGAGGCTGGCGTGATCGCGCTGATAAACGAGCCGTAGAATGCGCCCGCGAAGCCTGAGAACGTCGCGCCCATGGCGAAGGCCAGCAGCTTGGTGCGCACCAGGTTGATCCCCATCGCCGAAGCCGCCAGCTCGTCCTCGCGCATGGCCGACCACGCGCGGCCCAGGCGCGAATTGCGCAGCCGCAGAATAAAGAAGATCGAAAAGACGATCAGCCCCAGGATCAAGAAGTACCAGGGGATGGGTTGCGACGGCTCGAAGGCATAGCCGAACAACGACGGCCGGTTGATCGGGTTGATGCCGCGTGGCCCGCCGGTGAGATCGAAGTTTTCAAGCAGCGTCACGCCTAGAATGCTGATGGTAACATTATCGAGATTGTTCGCCGCGATCGGCACGATTTCGCCAAAGCCCAGCGTCACAATTGCCAGATAGTCGCCACGTAGCGGCAGCGTCGGCGCGCCAAGCAGAATGCCAAACAGCGCAGCGACCGCCGCCGCAATCCAGATTACAATCCAGAACGGCATGCTGATACCGAAGTGCGGCGAGGCCAGCATACCAGTGGTGTAGGCCCCAATTGCAAAAAAGGCCGCATAGCCAAGATCGAGCAGGCCGGCGTAGCCAACCACAATATTCAGTCCCAGCGCCATCAGAATAAAGATCAGCACCGGGATGACTTCGTTCATGAAGCGCAGGTTGAGCAAGCTATCCAGAAATGGATAGGCCACCGCCAGCAAGCCAAAGGCCAGCAGCGTACCAAAGCGATTCTGCGGGCTGGGTAGCCCGCGAATGGCACCGAACACCACGCCGGCGACGCCAGCCATTACCAAACCGCCGAGCCCCAGCATGAACACCACACTGGCATCAGCCGACACATTGACCAGCGGATTGATCAAGAAGCCCCGGATGAACACACCCAGCGCCGTCAGTGCGCCGGCAACCAACCCAGCACGCAACCCAAGCTGTATGCCTGCTCGCACCGATGCAACATCCTCTTCCTGCGCGGCGAGCTGGCTGGCGATCGCTCCGGCGATGATGCCAGCGAGGTACGCGATCTGTCCGCCGCTGACGAGTGAGATCAGCAGGCCAAAAATGCCGCCGATAAGTCCGGCACGAATGCGTGAGTTCATTGGCTAGGCCTTTTGTTGGACATCTTCGCCGAGCAGACCATTCGGGCGTAAGACGAGGATGATCACGAGAATGCCGAAGACCACAGCATTCGTCCATTCCGTGCTAATGTACTGATCCGAGAGTGCTGAAATCAGGCCGATCAGCAACCCGCCGAGCATGGCACCCAGAATGTTGCCAATGCCGCCCAGCACAGCAGCGGTAAACGAACGCAGGCCAGCGGTGAAGCCAAGCGTGTACACCACCGTGCCATTGTACATCCCCACAAGCATGCCGGCAGCTCCGGCCAGCGCGCCGCCAAGCAAAAAGGCCAGTGTGATCGTGCGATTGACATCGATACCCATCAGCGCCGAGGCGTCGCGGTCCTGCGCGGTGGCGCGCATGGCCTTGCCGATCTTGGTGCGCTGCACAAAGGTGTAGAGCGCAATCAGCAGGGTTGCTGAAACCACGATCACTACAAGGTCCTTGGTGGTGAAGCGCAGTCTGAAGGCTTCGCCAAACACACCTTCAAGGGGCGCGAGCAGGTTATCGTTTGGAATAAGCTGCGGGTAGCTCTTCGGTGCCACAGCATTCGATCCCATCACGCCATTGAAAGCTGGAAAGCGCAGGTAGCCCCAGAGCAGGCCGACATTTTGCAGCACGAACGAGACGCCAATTGCGCTGATCAGCGGGGCCAGCCGGGGCGCATTGCGCAGCCTGCGGTAAGCGAAGCGCTCGATCGCTGCGTTGAGCAGCGCCGTGGCCAGCATGGTCAGCACCAGGATGAGCAGCATCAATGGAATGCGTGTTGCATACGGGGTTTCATCGGAAAGGCTGAACAAACCTACCAGAGTCAGCGAGAAAAAAGCGCCGATCATATACACTTCGCCATGGGCAAAGTTGATCAGCTCGACAATGCCATACACCAGCGTATAGCCAAGCGCGATCAGCGCAATGTAGGCACCGTTGGTTAAGCCAATCAGCAGCTGGCGCAGCAGCAGCTGGGGGTTCGTGACCATCTGCACAAGAATGTTAAAAAGCGGAACAGCAAGAAACAACACAAAAAACACAACAAGCGCCACCCGAGCTATTGTTCGCCACGGGATGACGCGCTTTTGAAAATTTGAGCCAACTGCCTCTGACGCCATAGTTACACCTTATGTGCTGAACGAGCTTTCTGTCTGACGCATCTGTGGAAAAGGTAGCACAAAGGGGCGGCACACGCCGCCCCTTTGTGCGTTCAGCTAACTACTCGGTGACTTCGATGAACTCGAATGCATCACCCTTGACCTGCGAAACGCTCATCGCCGTCAGCGACGTGTCGCCGTTCTCGTCGAAGCTCCACGTGCCGAGGATGCCCTCGAAGTCCTTGGTGGCAAACACGGCGTCGAGGATCGCGGCGCGATCCTTCTGGCAGACCGACTCGATCGCTGCGATAGCAACATTGGCTGCCTCGTAGCCATACGAGGTGTACGGCTCGACTGTGCCGAACTCCGCAGTGTAGCTGGCATACCACTCAGCGCCCGCGCCTTCAAGCTGATCACCTGGCAGGCCGCCGAAGGTGGTGTAGGTGCCCTCAGCCGCATCGCCCGCCGCCTCAAGGAAGGCCGTCTCGGCGATACCGTCGGGACCCATCATGGCACCCTCGAAGCCCTCGCCGCGAATGTCCTTCCACAGCTGGCCTGCGTTGTTCTGGGTGATACCGCCGTAGTAGACCATATCTGGCGCAGCGTCGAGAATCTTAGCGGCCAGCGCGCGGTAGTCGGCGGCCTTGCCGTCGATGCTGTCACGGCCCACCACCTCGATGCCGATTTCGGTAGCCGTAGCTTCGAAGACATCGGCGATACCTTTGCCATACAGTTCGGTGTCGTCGAGGATATACACCTTGGTGATGTCGATCGACTGCGCGAAGTTAGCTGCTGCTGCACCCTGCAGGTCGTCGGCTGGCACTACGCGGGTGTAATTGGGCTTGCCAGTCGGGAAATACTTCTCTGGCTCGCCTTCATCGCCCTTGCCGGGCTTGGTCAAGCCTGGGTAGGTGTTGGCCGGGCTAATCATCACCAGGCCGGCCTGGTTGAGAATCGGAATACTGATCTGAGCCGCGCCCGAGTTGAACGTACCGATATAGACCATAACATCTTCGTCGGCTGCGGCTGAGTTGGCGTTCGAGGCCTCCTGGGCGGCGTCCCACTTGCCGGCAGCGGCAGTGGCGTCGTCCATGTCCTCGTACTCAAGCGTGAACTGGCCGTCGCAGACCTGGTTGTTGGCCTCGGCCAGCCGCTGCTGAATCGCATTGACAATCGTGTCGGTCTGGCCCTTTGACGAGCCAGTGCGCGGCAGCGAGGAGACAATCTTGATGACTTCGCCGCTTCCACCGGCGGACGGGGCAGCCGTGGCATCGGTGGACGGAGCCATGGTGGCCGCAGTGGCTGGGGCCGCAGTGGCCGCAGTAGACGGAGCGCTGGTAGCCGCAGTAGCCGGGGCGCTGGTGGCGGCGGTGGTGCCGCCGGTCGGCGCGCCGCAGGCAGCCAGGATGCCGCTGAACAGCACTCCCAGCATCGCAATGCTTGCATGACGTTTCATGGATGAATAGCTCCTTGTTGAGTTCGAACACAAGAGAATCTGGAAGACCTTGAAGGTACACGGGACGAGAAGCCTGGGTGGCTAGCCGTGTGTGCGCGTCCCTGGCGCTGCCCTCTACTTGAGAGCACATCTGTTTCGGCTCGAAGACTGGAAAGCCTAACCCCCTTTCAAAACGTTCTGCACTTCCGTGAGGGTCGCACCTCGGCGGGGGTTTGTGCAGTAAAAACGTTTGCAGCACAGCCTCGGCTGACTGTCCCGCCCGCCTCAATTGAGGCGCAGCGCCCAGCGCATAACACAGGGGTGGCATAGGTTGCGCTTTTGATTGTGACTGTGCTGAAGATTCAGCACAGGCGTTGGCATTCCACCAACCCACAAAGCGCTTTCTGCCGCGTCTATACGCTTGGAACAAACTGTGGTCGCAGTGTACCCGATGCCTATTTCTTTGTCAAGCAATCCATCGTTCGTATGAAGGAGCGCCATTCGGTCTTGAGGCGGATGCGTTCTGCCAGCCGCGCGGTTGAAGCCGTTGGCTGGGGTTACGAAGCCCGCCTGTGCGGGCTGAACACTGTTGTAGCCCGCGCAGGTGGGCTTCGTCGTGCTAGTCGGCGGCTTCAGCCGCCCAGTGGAGGTCAGCGCAAAATTGCCATCTGTTGCGCTTTGCAGTATCATATTTGTGTCGAAAGCTTGTACATAGATAGATGGTGTTTGTAGATTTCTTTTCCAGAAGAAAGGAAGGTGTGGCCTAGCATGTAATAGTGGCCTGCGGAACCAAAAAACAGTGTGCGCGTGCAATTTGAGATTACTGATCGCGCACAGTAGAAAACGTTTATTCTTTATAGTATGTGCTGGAGTACGAGAGCTTATGACAACCAACGGGGAAGCACCGCGCAATGGGAAGCGGTGGATGCGGGTGGATTTGCATATTCACACCCCCGCCTCAGAAGATTACGCCGAGCCGACAATTGGCTATTTGCAGATTTTACAAGAAGCGGAGCGGCGGCAGCTCGATATTATTGCGTTCACCGATCATAACACTGTCCATGGCTATGAGCAGATGGGGCGCGAGATCGAGTTTCTTGAGGCGCTGGAGCGGGGCCGCCGCACCACCGAGGATGAGCAGCAGCAGCTGGCCGAATACCGGCGGCTACTCGCCAAGATTACTGTTCTGCCTGGCTTCGAGTTTACATCACACTTCGGCGCGCATATTCTTGGCGTCTTTGCCCCCGACCGCCCACTCAGTCTGATCGAGGCTACGCTACTGCAGCTTGGTGTTCCCGCCGATGAGCTGAAGAAGGGCCGCACCTCGATCGCAAACACGCGCCACGTCACCGAAGCCTATGATCTGATCGCGCACGCTGGCGGGCTTGTGATCGCCGCGCACGCCAATGGCTCCAATGGTGTAATTAGCGAAACGTTGCGCATGGGCACCAGCGGGCAGGCCAGAGTCGCCGCCACACAGCACGCGGCGCTGAACGCGCTTGAGTTCATTAACTTCTACACCGACCACGAGAAGTTCACCTCGCCGGGTTTCTATAACGGGCGCACCGAACACTACCATCGGCGCATGTTTTGCATCCAAGGGTCGGACGCGCACCGCCTGCGCCGCCAAAGCGAATCGAATGGCGAGGGCTGGCACTATCACGGCATTGGCGATCGCTACAACGAGCTGCTGCTGCCGGATGCCACGTTTCAATCGTTGCGCAACCTGCTGACCTCGCAGGATTTTGACCGGCTGCGCGTGCCAAAGCGCGACCAGAAGCAGTGGGAGATCGATACGCTGCGGGTTGGCCCGCCAACCGACCGCCAGGCCCTCCAGCTTGAGGATCAAGCCGCGACGCTCTGGCGCGATGTTGCGGCACTCGCTAACATTGGTGGTGGCACCCTGATCATTGGCTGCGGCCCCGACGGCGCGGCGATCGGTGTTTCTCGCCCCGATCAGACCAGCGAGGCCCTGCGGCAGACTATTCAGGAACAGCTCACACCGCAGCCCTACCTGACGCTTGAACTGCTCAATTATGACGGTCGCGATCTTATCCGCGTCGAGGTGAAAGCGCCCGATGCGCCGCCCTATGTCGCACGCGACGGCACGATCTACATTCGGCGCGATGGCCAGACCCAGCCCGCCGATCGCGGCGAGATCATTCAGCTGTGTCGGCGGGCGATCGCCGATGGCACGGCGACCGAACTCGATAATGGCCAGGATTTGGACATGCCACGATCCGGCGTCGAGATCGTTTCGGCCCAGAAGCGTGGTGGGCAGTGGTTTTATGAGGTGCGCGATTTGCGTACCACCGCTGGTGTCACGCGCGACCGCGCCCAAGGCCTGTGGTCGTATGCGATCGGCCGCTACGAGGATTTGCGTGAGGGCCGGGTCGATGTGCAAAGCCAAGTGAAGTGGCGCGGGCGGCTAGGGTTATGGCGGTCGTATCGCCAGGGCAACCGCGTGAAATATGATCTTGTGCATCGCGATGCGAATGGCGTGATCGACCACCTGTTCTTCGGCGTGTCCGATTGGGGCCTGGGCGAGGGCTGGCAGAATCTGCTGGGCGAGCGGGCCGAGGAGTCGGTCGAACAGGAGCCACGCGCCTTTAGCGAGGACGAGCCGCAGTTCGCGCCCGAGTTGGAGGCACCGGAGCTGCCGGTCGAGGCACCAGATGACGAAATCTGGGGCGAGCGTCGCCCGCGCTGGCGTGGGCGTGGCGGCATCTGGCGCATCAAGCACAATGACAGCAGCGGCCCGACCTTTGACCTGGCCATGAAAGGGAAAGAAGGCGAGGATCTGCGCGAGTTCCCCGATGTGCTGCGTGAGAAGCTGACCGACGCCTGGCTTAGCCTGATTCGCGTGCCGCGCCCGCGCACCGGCATCGAGGTTGTCCGCATGGCCGAGGAAGACGGCGAGCCACGCTTTATCTTCTGCAACCTGCGCACTGGCGAGGTTTCGAATGTGCCCTGGCGGCTCCAGGATATCGAAGAGGGAACGGTGCGCCAGTACGCCGCACGCATGGCGCTGAAGGACACGCCGCTTGTCGAAAGCCAGGTGCGCTGGTGGGGCAATATCGGCTATACCCGGCCCATGCGCAGCCAGGTCGACCTGATCTACCGCGATGAAGACGGCCAGGATCACATCTACTATGCCGCCCGCCGCGACGAACTGGCCGGCGAGTGGCACGCCCTGCTGGAGGAGTACGGCGAGGTGTGACGATGGCAGCATCTGACCCGGCGCTGAAGCGCCGGGTCATCACCAATCAAGCCGTGATTCGCACACGCCGCAGCGTGATCGGCCCGTGGAAGTGGATGCGCCGGTCGAGCTTATCGACCAGATCACTGCCCAAACCCAGCTTGCGGATGCGGTCGAGGTCGTCGCGCGTGAGCACGGTTATCGCGAGTTCGTCGTCGAGATTGCGTACGTGTTTGCGCAACGCTCGGTACTGCGCCGGTGCAAGCGTACCAAGGTAGATGCCGGTTTCGTCCTCATACAGCGCCAGCGACTCTTCTACGCCGCCGACGGTGCCAAATAGCATGCGCTCGACATTCGCCAGCGGGTCTTTGTCGCTCGGCGCGTTTCTGAACATGCGCTTCTGGGTGCGCCAGTTGTACTTGACTGGCGCGTTTTCGTCGGCCAGGGTGGTGGCGGCGATCAGCGCGGCGGCGTCGGCCCGACCGATCCGGCGAGCGTTCTCGCGCAGTTTCGCCAGCCGCTGGGGGTTTGCCAGCAGTTGACCGATCTTGTAGCTCACCGTCTCGATATCATTGCAGCGCACCGCCGCCCCTTCTTCGAGCAAGTAATCGGAATTGCGCTCCTCCTGGCCGGGGATGGGCATCACAATCGCCAGGGGCGTACCGGCGGCCATGCACTCAGATGCAGTCAGCCCGCCCGGCTTGCCAATGAACAGTGTCGCGGCGCGCACCAGGTCGGGCATGTCGCTGGTGAACCCAAGCACGCGGAAGCGGCTTCTGAGCGGAAGCGTTAGCGCTTCGACCTCGCGGCGGAGATCGGCATTCGACCCGCACACCACCACCACCTGCACATTCAGCCGCATCAGTTGCGCTACGATCGCGCGTGCTGGCCCGCCCCCGACAGCGCCCGCCGACACCAGAATAATCGGTAGATCGCCATCCAGTTCGTAGGTGTCGAGCACGGCCTGCCGGTCGAGCGGCTGGCCGAACTGCTCATTGACTGGAATGCCAGAAACCGTCACGCGGTCCGGGTTGACATCGAAGTCGATCAGCCGAGCTCTGGCCTCCTCGCGGGCCACGAAGTAGCGGGTGAATGTGCGCGAAAGCCACATGCCCTGGAAATCGTAGTCGGTTGTCACCACCGAGAGCGCGGTGTCGAGCTGGCCGCTGGCCACAAGCTGCGCCACGATACCAGCGGGCGTGAAATGCGTGCAGACGCAGATATCGGGGCGGTACTCCTTGAGAAACTTCACGACCGGCTGCGTGTTAAGCTGATCCCACAGCTTGCGCATCGGCTCCTCGTTCTTAAACGGTTCGTCGTTGTACTGGTACGTCCAGCCGACCAGCCATGGCACATGTTTGACTGATTGAAGGTACAGTTCTGCCGACATGATGCGGTAGGTTTCGTTAGTCATTTCCAGCACATCTTCGTTCACAACAGTTACGTGTGGCCTGCGCCGAAACGCCGTCTCCAGCGCCTTTGCAGCGGTCTTGTGGCCCGAGCCGATAGCGGCTGAAAGAATCAGGACGCGCTTGTGATCCACTGGCGTTCTCCAGGAGGCCGCAGCGCATCCACGCTGGGCTATTGGTTGTCACCCCAGCGCTCACACGCTGGGCTTTTTGGTTTCTGCCGGCAGCGCGTTGGCCCGCGCAATCACGCCATACAGCGCGCCGGAAGGCCGCAAGCGCCGCTCGCCGGTGCGCTGATCGAGCGCGTACAGGCCGAAGCGTAAATCCCAGCCCTCCGACCATTCGAAGTTGTCGACCAGCGACCAGAGAAACACACCGCGCACATCGGCCCCTTCCTGGATGGCGCGGTGAACCGAGGCCAGGTGGTTCAGGATAAAGCGCGGGCGCTGGTCGTCGTCGTGATCGGGTAGGCCAGTCTCGGTGATGTAAATCGGCAGCTTCAGGCTACTGAGCCGCTTGATCGAGCGGTACAGCCCTTCAGGGTAGATCTCACCATAGGAGCGACCGTGCGAGTTGATGTCGCTTTGCTCGGCGTGCTCGGGCGTATAGCTGCGGCTGAAGAACTCGCGCGGGCGGCGGATGTCGAAGGCCACCCACGAGCGTGAGTAGTAGTTCAGGCCGATAAAATCGCTGGTGGCCAGGCCAGGAATAATCGTGCGCCCACTGCCGAATGGCGGCAAAATGCGCCCGGTGTGCAATGCGCTCAGCACGCAGCCGTTGGTTAGTAAATCCGAGAACCTGGCGATCAGTAGGTCGGGCAGGCGCGGCGTGGAGGGATCGACCAGGTGCAGATTGTGGACGATGCCGGCCCGGTGCTGCGGCCCTGCCGCGTGGACTGCCTCCACGGCGGCGGCGTGTCCACGGAGCAGTGCCACCAGCACACGCATGGCCTGGCCCATATGGGAGTGGCCGGGTGGCCAGTGGCCGTGCAGGTAGCCCATCAGCGTATAGATCGTCGGCTCGTTGACCGTACACCACAGTTCGCACAGATCGCCGAGCTGGCCCAACACATGGGCGACATAGCGGCCAAAGCGCGCGGGCGTGCCGGGGTTGAGCCAGCCGCCCTGCTGCTCCAGCCAGCGCGGGTTGGTAAAATGGTGCAGTGTGACCATCGGCGTCAGGCCGCGCGCGCGCACCGCTGCCAGCATCTCGCGGTAGCGCCCGATCGCGGCGGGATCGAATTCGCCGGGGCGCGGCTCGATCCGGCTCCACTCCAGCGACATCCGAAAGGCATTCTGGGCCAGCGCGCATGCCCGGTCGAGGTCGGGTTCGAGCTCGCGCCACCAGCCGCATGCGTCGCCCACCCGATCGCCATGCCAGATCACGCCGGGCTTTTGCTCCCAATCGGCCCATTGGTTGAGCTGATTGCCGCCCTCGTGCTGATGTGAGGAGCTGGCAGTGCCCCATAAAAACCCTGCTGGAAAGCGTCGTGGCGTCATACAAATAAACCTCGGCAAACAAATTGCGTACATGTAGTATAGCAAAGTGTAAGGCGTGGTGGGCAAAGGTTGCGCGCCGCCACCACGGTCGCCGGATGAATCCGGCGTCTGATACGCCAAAACGCACTGAAGCGCGTTGCAGCGGTTCAACGCGCTTCAGCGTGTTTTGGCATACCAGCAGCGGGTTTCAACCCGCCTGCTGCTAGAAATAATCTAATGACAGCATCAACCGCACCAGTAGAAATATTCGACACACGTTCGGCCCCGCGCTGGATGCCGAAGCGCGTGCAGTTTACGCCTGCGGCGCTGGTCGAGCCGTGGGGCCAGCAGATCTACGCCCGGGTCGCGGCGCTGGGCCTACCGATCGATGAGCTAAAAAGCAACCGGCTGGTCGGCCTGCGCGGCGAAAGCGAGCGCGAAACCTATGCGCTGGCCAAGCGCACCATGGCCGTGGTGGTCGCGCCACCCAGCGCCATGCGCTTGCAGCCAATCCCGCCTTCCGCCGATTGGCAATTCCACCTGGCCGAGGGTTGCCCTGCGCACTGCCAGTACTGCTATCTGGCGGGCAGCCTCCAGGGGCCGCCGGTGATCCGCGTGTTCGCGAACCTGCCGCAGATTCTGGCGAACACCGCGCACTTCGAGCAGCCCGGCCAGGTGACGAGCTTCGAGGCCAGCTGCTACACCGACCCACTGGGCATCGAGCACCTGACCAGCAGTCTGGCCGAGGCGATTCGCTACTTCGGCACGCGGCCCAATGCGCACTTACGCTATGTCTCGAAGTTCGACGATGTGGAAAGCCTGATCG
>JACMIM010000541.1 GCA_014381165.1 Roseiflexaceae bacterium | reverse complement strand
GACCGAGCGGCGCAAATGGCGCTCCGGTCATACGCTTTGTGTCGGAACTGGGTAGCAGCGAGGCCAGCATTGGCGGCGCAGTCACCCTGCCAAACCCGGCTACGCTTCAGTCGCTCGAGCTGCTGCTGATCGGCGACCCGGCGGCGGGCACCATTACAGCTGCATACCGGATCGACGGCGGCGCGATTACAGCGCTGCCCACCAGCGCCACGGTTGCGGCGCTGCACTACGGGCGCTTCTTCAGCCCGCAGGCCAAGGCCGGGCTGCTAACCAGCCATAAGAACGGGCTGCCGACGCGCGCAACCTTCGACCAGTTTGCCATCACGTCTGGCGATGCGGGGGCAGTTGCGCCCGCCGTTGGTCAAGCGCTCTACCGGATCGACGTGGCCGGTGCCGGGAATTACACCGACACGGCTGGCCAGCTGTGGAAGCCCGACACAGGCTTGTTCGCTCCGGCCAGCGCGATCGCCGAAGGTGCAGCAATCCAGCCACAGGAGATCGCCAACACCAGCGACGATGTGCTTTACCGCACCTACCGCGGCAATGTCGGCAACGTGCCGGTTGCCCAGCGCGTGCTGACCTACAACCTGCCGACGCGCGGCGCAAGCGTGGTGAATCTGCGCCTGCACTTCGCCGAGCGCTTCAGCGGCAACAACGCACCCGGCAAGCGGCTGTTCGACATCGAGGCCGAGAACAAGCTCCTGCGCGACGACTTCGACATCTTTGCAGCCAGTGGCGGCGTCAACACCGCCGTGGTGCTGCCACTCAACAATATCGAGGTCAAGGACGGCAGCCTGACACTGGTGTTCCGCACCGTCGCGGACTACGCCTCAATCGCCGCGATCGAGGTGCTGTGCCAGAACGACTGCCCCGCACCCGACACGACCGCACCTGCCGCGCCGACGGAGCTGACGGCGACCAACAGCAGCGGCATCGTGCTGGCCTGGAACAATAGCGCCGAGCCAGATTTGGTCGGCTACAACGTCTACCGCAGCCAGGCTGGCGGCAGCCCAGCCAAGATCAACAGCGAACTGGTCGGCGTTGCGGCCTACACCGATGGCACGACTGCCGCCGCGACGGCCTACACCTATTACGTCACTGCGCTGGACAGCGCGGGTAATGAATCGCAGCCCTCGGCCACGGCAAGCGCGACCACGCCAGTCGGCCCGGCCATCCGCATCAACACCGGCGGGCCAGCGCAAACCGTGGGCGGGGTGACGTGGACGGCCTGCACCGGCACCGGCAGCAGCTGTAGCAGCTATGTGACAGGCGGCGCGCGCTACGCACAGAACCCCGTGCCAAGCATCAGCGGTGCGACCGCGCCAGCCAACGCCGCAATCTACCAGACCGAATGGACGGGCGGCCAAAGCAGTGGCATTGCGGTCGGCCAGACGGCCTTTACCTTTACGGTGCCGGTGGCCAATGGCGGCTACCTGGTGCGGCTGCACTTCGCCGAGAACAACAAGACTGCGTCCAACCGGCGGCTGTTCGATGTCAAACTGGAAGGCAGCCAGGTGTTGAGTAACTTCGACATCTTTGCGCAGGCTGGCGGCATCAACAAAGCGATTGTGCGCGAGTTCCCGGTGACGATCGCCGACGGCAACGCGACGATTGCCTTCATCACCCGCAAGGAGAACGCCAAGATCAGCGGCATCGAGATTATTCCGACCGTGATCAACCCGCCCACTCCCACGCCGGCACCATCAGCGGGGGCCATCCGCATCAACACGGGCGGGCCAGCGCAAACCGTGGGCGGGGTAACGTGGAAAGCCTGCACGGGCACGGGCAGCAGCTGTAGCAGCTATGTGACGGGCGGCGCACGCTATGCGCAGAATCCGGTGCCAAGCATCAGCGGCGCGACCGCACCGGCCAACGCCGCAATCTACCAGACCGAATGGACAGGCGGGCAAGTAAGTGGCATTGCGGTCGGCCAGACGGCCTTTACCTTTACGGTGCCGGTGGCCAACGGCGGCTACCTGGTGCGGCTACACTTCGCCGATAACAATAAGAACGCGCCGAACCTACGGCTGTTCGATGTCAAACTGGAAGGCAGCCAGGTGTTGAGTAACTTCGACATCTTTGCGCAGGCTGGCGGCATCAACAAAGCGATTGTGCGCGAGTTCCCAGTGACGATTACCGACGGCAACGCGACGATTGCCTTTATCACCCGCAAGGAGAACGCCAAGATCAGCGGTATCGAGATCATCCCAGTGCCACCAGTGCCGGCCACCCCCGCATTAATCCAAGAAGGCCAGCGCTGACCACCAAATCCCCTCGCCCCTACCCCTCTCCCACTGGGAGATGGCTGGGGTGAGGGGTGCAGGAGCCGATGCTATAGAATTTCTCTGTACGTTGTAAAGGCGCGGGTGCGCAAAGCGGGGGTTTGGGCTTCGAAGCCCAAACCCCCCCTGTTTCGTTCCTAGTTTGGAGGGCACCTCACCTAAACCGCCATCCACGCGCGAGCGGCTGTGGCGAAGGGGGCTGCACGGGCGCAGTGGCAAGGATAGCGGCGGGGGTTGTATCGACCAGCGCAGCGGCTGCGTGCTCGCCGATCAGGTCGGCGGCGCGGGCACGAGCAGGCGCAAGCAGCGGTGGTCGCACATCTGGCCGGTGGGTGTCGGTTGCGATAACCTGGATGAGGCGGTGCGCCACCAACGTTTCACACAGGCGCTGCATGCGCCCGCCCTGTGCGCCAGTCAGCGCCTCGGCGGTCAGCTGCATCAGCACACCGCGCTCGATCAGTGGAATGAGCCGATTTGGGTCGCTCTGCACCTCGGCGACACGCTCAGGGTGGGCCAGCAGCACCTGGTAGCCCAGCGCCTGGATGGCAAATACCACCGTCTCGAACGAGGCCGTGAAGCCGTGCGTCGGCTCCAGCAGCACAGTGCGCGTGCCGGCGTAGGG
>JACMIM010000540.1 GCA_014381165.1 Roseiflexaceae bacterium | reverse complement strand
GGCTGGTTGGCTACGTCCAGGCCCGAGACCGGAGCGGGGGCAAGCCCCGCAGCTACGCCCCGGCTGAACGCGCTTCAGCGCGTTTTGGCATAGCAGACGCCGGATTCATCCGGTGGCCATGGCGGCGGCATGAACGTTTGCGGCGCGCCGCAGCGCGTGCTATGCTGTCGGTATCACGTATCCGACGATCATCACTAGCCATGCTCCAACTCGCTTCAGGCCCGATGCCCGCCGCCGAAACCTGCGCAGCTTGCGGCGGCGCACTTCACCACAGCTTTTTCGTGCTGCATGGCGGAACCGAGCGCTTCTGCGCCGCCTGCATGCAGTCGCGCCCACGCTGCTCCGGCTGTGGCGCGCCAGTCGGCCAGCAACACTGGCGGCTGCACGATTCCCGCGTGCTGTGCGCACGCTGCCATCTGGTTGCAGTTTACGACCCGGCTGAGGCCGCAACGATCTTCGCGGCTACTGTGGCCAGCGTGGAACAGCAGCTCGGCCTGAAGCTGCGCGTTGGCGTGGCCTTTCGCCTGGTCGATGTGCCGACCATGACGCAACTCCGCGCTGAAGGCGGCGTAGCCAGCGACGCGCTTCAGGTGATGGGGCTGTATCAACGCCAGGGTGCGCTGCGCATGATCTCGGTGCTGTACGGGCTGCCCCGGCTGGCCTTCCGCACCACAGTGGCCCACGAATACGCCCACGCCTGGCAGACCGAGAACTGCCCATTGTTGGAGGACGATCTGCTGCGCGAGGGCTTCGCCGAATGGGTGGCCTACCACCACCTGCGCTTTCTGGGCTGTAGCCGCGCCGCCGAGGACATGCGTACATCCAGCCATCCCTACCAGCCCATGTTCGAAAGCGTGCTGGCGATCGAGGGCCAGCGCGGGATCGCGGGCGTGATCGCGCACCTGCTGGCGGTCGGGCGCGGCCTGTAGCCGGAGCGGCGGGTTTGAAACTCGCCGCTCCAGCGTTCTTTGGTATAATACCCACATGCCGATCCTATCGCTCGATATCAACCCGCCGATCGCGGCGCTCGGCCCGCAACGCCAGCCCCAATTGTGCTATGCGCTGCTGACGATCGGCGCGGCAGGCGCAACCGCTGCGCAGGCCGTCAATTGGGCCTTTGTGGCCGACGCTAGCCGCTCCATGCGTATCCCAATTCTCGATGAGGCCCAGTTCCGCGCGATCATCCGTGATGGCGGCGCGCAGGAAACCCTGATCGATGGCGTGCCCGTCTGGCAGCTCGCGGCCTCGCTGCCGCCCGAACTCAAGGCCACGGTCAAAAGCCCGCTCGATCACGTAGCCCGCGCATTGCACGCCTTGCTCGAGCGGCTCGACAGCGCCGACCGCTTTGCGCTGGTTGCTTGTGCCGAACAAGCGCTGGTGCTGGTCGAGAGCGCGCCTGGCGATGGGCGCGAGCTGTTGGTGCGCGGCATCGATGAGCTGCGTCAGGTTAACCTGGGCGATGCCACCGACCTTTCCACCGGCCTGCGCCTGGGCCTCGACCAGCTGCGGCACGGGCGCAGCTCCCACCGTACCGATCGGCTGGTGTTGCTGACCGATGGCTTCACGGAAGTGCCAGAAAAGTGCTTGGAGCTGGCCGCGCGCGCCGCCGCCGAGGGTGTGGCGATTTCGACCTTTGGGCTGGGCGGCGAGTTCCAGGAGGCGCTGCTGACCAGGATTGCCGACGCAACCGGCGGCCAGGCCCGGTTGGTGCGCCGCGCCGAGGACATC
>JACMIM010000539.1 GCA_014381165.1 Roseiflexaceae bacterium | reverse complement strand
CGGTCGGACTGGAACGCGATGTTCAAATCTGACACAGTCTCGCTATCTGTGACATCCTACAATTTTCATTTTATGTCATGTATTTGAACAAACTTTCAACTAGCGATAATGATGTTCTATCGCTAGTTGACAAGAAGAAATGGTGTGCTATAGTTAGGATCACAGTATGTTTTGTAGGATTGCTCAGCGAGCTGCAATGTCTGAGGAATAGACAATGGACGAAACGACACTCACCGTTTTATCAACCCCTGCTGTGACAACCCTCGCTCATGTCGAGGCATTACGTGAGCGTGTCCGTGAACGCGCCCGTGACCTTGCTGCAAAGAGCCGCGCTGATGCAACAAAAGACGCGTATGTTTCTGATTGGACCCATTTTGAAACATGGTGTTGTCTCTTCGATTATGCTTCACTTCCGGCTGAACCGGAAACGGTTGCGCTGTACCTCGCCGAATTTGCTGATGAAAGCCCTGACTGGCCAGCGTTTACACTATGGTGTGTCGCCCAGGGTAAGCGTGCTGATGTTACTGATAATGACCTGCTCGCCGCCTTTCGACAGGCCAAGCAGATGAACACGGGCTTTCTTCATCCTGCGCTCAAAGTAGCAACGCTCACCCGGCGTCTTGCAGCAATCTCGCAGTTTCATCAGCTCCAAAATTTTGATTCCCCTTCGCAAAGTGAAATCGTGCGAACGGTGATGAAGGGTATTCGGCGAGAAAAAGGAACGAAACAGAACCAGCCTGCTCCAGCTACGCTTGATGTTATCCGGAGTATGATACAAGCAGCGCCTTCGACCCTCACAGGACGACGTGACCGAGCGCTGCTGCTCGTTGGGTTTGCCGGTGCGCTCCGACGCTCAAATATTGTCGCGCTCGATGTCGACCACATTCGCTTTCTGGCGGGCGGTATGATCCTCTTGTTGGGGCGATCAAAGACTGATCAAGAAGGACGAGGAACAGAAATTGGCATTGCCATCGGTCAACATGAGGAAACCTGCCCTGTTCGAGCAGTACGAACGTGGCTTCGTGCGGCTGAGATTACAACAGGGCCAGTCTTTCGACCAATGACCAAACATGGTACGGTGCGGAAGAGCCGGTTATCAGATCAATCAGTGGGCCTTATTATGAAGCGGTATGCAGCGCAGGTACCTGGGTTAGAAGTCAATGATTTCAGTGCCCATAGCTTGCGCGCTGGTTTGCCAACCACGGCAGCCGGCCTTGGTGTTTCAGATCGTGCAATTGCGGAACAAACACAACATCGATCTATTGACATGCTCAACCGGTACATTCGAGCAGGTCAGTTGCTGAGTGATAAGAATGTTACACGTCATATTGGATTGTAGAAATCAGCGGAATTACAGATTTCCGCATACAATCAAGATTTATTATGACAACTCAACGATGAGGTTCTTAAAATCATTTACTAAAGCTCATTAGCAACCATCGGCTTTGGGCAATCTGTGTCACAGAAGGTTCGGGTACACACCACTCGTCTATGTTCGCCGCCGCTGTGGTCGTCCACGATCAGCGTGCAACAATCCTCGTTGCTGGCCTTTCAAAATGGTATTGGTGTAGATAAGGTGACGGCCAGCACTCTGTATTGTTAGTAATCGTTCATCAGCTGCTGCACTCTGGAGCGTGTTCAATGAAATCCAGAACTGCCGTGACGCATCCGCGAGGAGAATTGGCTGTTCCTCCGCGCCAACAAAACTTCGTACTGCATGCGACGACCGTGCCCCTTACTGCGCAGCCTCCTGTTAGGTGGATGGCGGCACGGCGACCAGCTCGGCTCGACAAGCGTGGCCACCAACACCAACGGCGCGGCTCGACTTCACCGGCCAGCGGCGCGACGACACGGGCCTGCTGTTCTACAACGCCCGTTACTACGACCCGGCGATCGGGCGGTTCGCGTCGGCGGACATGATCGTGCCAAGCGCCCCAGCGCTGACGGTTGCACCGCTCGACGGCGTGGCACGCGGTGTGTGGGGCCAGCAGGGCGCGCCGCACAACCCGCAGGATCTGAACCGCTACTCGTCTGTCAACAACAACCCGGTCAACGCCACCGACCCGACCGGCCACTTCCTCGATACCATCCTCGACGTGGCCTTTATCGCCTATGGTATTTACGACATCGCGGCGAATGGCTACACCGCCGAGCGTGGGCTGGCGCTGGCAGCGGATGTGGGCGGCGCGCTCATCCCCGGCCTGACTGGTGCGGGCGCGATGGTGCGTGCGGCGACGCATGCTGATGACGTGGTCGATGCCGTCAAGGTCGCCTCTGGCACAGTGGATGCGGTCAAGGCCGCGTGTAGTTTTCCCGCTGACACACCGGTGCTCACCGCCATTGCTACTACTACTTCGTTACTATCGAAGCTGCTCGGCGTCTGGAAGCTAAAACGCACCTTTGGACAAATGTGTCGTAACGCATCACAGCGCCATCTGCTCGATTACTAACGAAGTAGTACTACACATGCCCCAAGAGACGCGCTGTGGGACGTGCTGTTTTTGGCCCAACAGCGCACACCGGGCTGGGGCATCCTCGACGAACTCCCTTAGGCCGCATAAGCTGCATGGTGACACCCTTCGCTAAGGGTACAAGTCTGCGGACGCTCTGTCATACGTCGACTCATCTCTGCTCACCACGTTACAGATGTGTCGCTTTCCTTGCGTGACAGTATGTGTCACACATATATGGTAAGCTGTCATCAGCATGGTTCTAGTTAAAAGGAAGAGCGTATGACCAAGCGCGAGTTTCAGTTTAGCGAAGGAACATCACAGAAATTCTGGCGCATCGCCCTTGACGGCACCAGCACCATTGTTGAGTTTGGCCGGATTGGAACTGCGGGACAAGTCCAAACCAAATCCTATGCTGATCAAGCTACAGCCCAAGTCGCCTACGATAAACTAATCGCCGAGAAGGTAAGAAAAGGCTACAGCGAAGTCGGCGCGAATACAGCCGCTGCATCAAGCGCTTCGCCACCTCCACCACGCCTGGCCACCCCAGGCACGCCGACACGTGCGCCTCAACCCGCGTCAGCGCCGGTGCCCGAGCCAGCATCAATTGCTCCACCGGCGCTGCTTCCAACCGATGAACCGATTCGGCTCGCGCTTGAACCGAGCGACCTGTTGTGGGCCACCTGGCGCGATACTCCTCCACTGCCCCATCCTGGTACCCCGGCATTCGACAAGGAGGACGCACTGCGACGGCTGGGCAACGTTTCGCGCGATATCTATTTCTACAGTTGGGACTGGACGCGCGCCAAAATCCCGGTTGTGCCCTCGCGCGAGGAAGCGCATTTTTGGCTTTCCGCAATGCAACTGCCAACCGAAACCGCACGTGGCACTTCGAAGCAATTGGCGACCCACCTTGCACCGCAATCTTTTGATGGCGCACTCAGCCAGCAGCAGGTGCTAGCTTTGTTCAAGGGCGATAGAATGCGCGTCCAGCCGGTTGCAACGGCATTACTCACGGTTTTTTTCACGCCCGCAGAATTGTGCGACATGCTGCTCGGGCTAACCGAAGATGTCGCCAGCCTGAATTACCAGATTAGTCAGAACGTCGGCAGCTTGCTGGATGGCTTTCGCAGCTACGTTCTGCCGTATCTCACAGCGGATCAACGCCGCGAACTGAGGACGAAGATCGCTCCCAAATTGGCGCATATTGTGGTTCCAATGGTGTACCATAACTCCTTCGACGCCGCAGTGTACCTGGCAGCCATGCTTGGGGGCCAAAGCCCGGTGCTGCAACGCCTGGTCGAAAGCTGGCCCGACGACCGCTACAGCGGCGAGGGCTGGCGCGACACCTACCAGCGCCCGCAGGAGATCGTGTTTGGTCTGGACGACCCGCGCTTGGTCGAGTACCACATCCGGCGGCTGAAGTTGGGCCTGCAGGAGCCACGCTATCTTCGCGCGTGGCTGGCCCACACCGAGTTCAGCGCGCTTGATTACGCCCGCGATCAGGTGTTGCGTAACGTCAATAAAGACGAAGCCGCCGCGCTTGTGGAAGCGTTGAGTTGCGCAGTTGGCCCGCAGGTGGCACCGCACATGCTCGAACTGATGCACGACAGCCGGTCGCCCCAGCCGGCCCGTCTTTGGCTGGAAGCGCATCCAGGCCATACGATCGCTGGATTAGTGCCGGTTGCTGTTGATCGCGGCAGATTGGCCGATGTCGCTGGCGACATGCTGCGCCGCTTGGCTCGCCGTGGGTATACAGAAGCGATCAACGCTGCGCTGGGGGGGCTTAACGACGAAGCGGCGGCGAAACTTCGTGCCGCAGTGCTCGGCGATGTGCTCGACAACCAACCGCCACTGGACGAGGCCACAGCGCCCGCCGACCTGCGCGCCGCCCTGGCCAGCGAACGTACCCAGAAACAGCCAAAAATGCCAAGCTGGTTGCGCCCTGCTGATCTGCCGCCGATTGTAATCGGCGGGCAGGCGCTGACCGAAGAACACACCAGGCTTCTGCTCGGTTCCCTCCAGCGCAGTTGGAACATCAAGCCGACAGACCTGGTCAATGCCGTGCGCTCGCATGGCGAGGTTGCTTCTCGCGAAGCCTGTGCGTGGGCGCTGTTCGAACTCTGGCTGGCCGATGGTTCACCCTCGAAGGATGGGTGGGCCTTATTCGTGCTGGGCCACCTTGGTGGCGACCACACGGCGCTGCGCCTGGCTCCCTTGATCCGTGCCTGGCCGGGCGAAGGCCAGCACCAGCGTGCCGTCGGTGGCTTGGAATGCCTGCGCATGATCGGCAGCGACACCGCGCTGATGCAGATCAACAGCATTGCCCAAAAGGTCAAGTTCAAAGCCCTGCAAGCACGGGCGAACACGTCGATGGAACAGATCGCCACAGCGCGTAACCTGAGCCGCGCTGATCTCGAAGACCGGATCGTGCCCGACTGCGATCTCGACGAGCGCGGCGAGCGAGTGTTTGATTTTGGGTCGCGCCAGTTCCGCTTTGCGCTTGGTGCCGATCTCAAACCAATGATTCGTGATGAAACTGGCAAGCTCAAAACGGATCTTCCCAAGCCCACCAGCAAGGACGACGCTGTTCTGGCCGCGCAAGCGATTGCCGATTGGAAGCTGCTCAAGAAGCAGGTCGGCGAAGTGGCAAAGGTGCAGGCAGTGCGGCTCGAGCAAGCGATGGTCACCGGGCGGCACTGGCCGCGCGCGACGTTCGAGTTGCTGATCGTGCGCCACCCGCTGATGACACACCTTGCCCGCCCGCTGATCTGGGGCGCATATGATGACGCAGCAACCCTTGTTGCCACATTTCGCGTCACCGAAGACCGCACCTACGCCAACAGCGCCGACGACGTGTTTACCCTGGAACCGTTCGCAACCGTGGGAATCGTCCATCCGCTGCATGTCGCCCAGCGCGACCAAGCCGCCTGGGGCGAAGTACTCAGCGACTACGAGCTTGTGCCGCCATTTCAACAGCTTGGCCGACCGATCTATCAACTCGACGCAGTGGAACAAACAGCGACCGACATCACCCGGTTCAATCAGTTGACAATTCCCGCCGCATCGCTTGTGTTCGGCCTTGATAAACAGGGCTGGCGGCGCGACGCGCCAGCCGATGGCGGCGGCTTCAATGGGCATTTCAAACCGTTCTACCAGGCAAACGTAACCGCCGTGGTACAGTATGACGAAGGCGTGGGCGTTGGCTACATCGTCGACGCGCCCGACCAAAAGGTGCGGTATCTTGCCTTTGTGCCGGGCCTCCGCGCGCCTGAATACTGGCCCAGGCACAACGACCGCTTGGCCTTGCACACTGTTGATCCGGTGGTAATCAGCGAAGCTTTGAACGACCTGACAATTGTGATGGCAAAGGCCAAATAAGTATCCACACGAGGATGAGATGACCAACCACCAAACTCCGGCGCCAACGCTGCTTGCCGACATGCAGCGGCCAACAGCCGAGGCACTGTATGCCGAGGAACTTGCTCGACTTGCTGCCACCGACCGCTCTGCGCCGCGGCCGGAAGGCTGGCAGCTTACGCCACGCGCGGTGCTTGCCTTTGTGCTGGGCGACAAGGCTCACGGCATTAGCCCAAAATTTGTCGGCAGCCGTCCCCTGCTGGAACGCTGCGTTGTGGCGCTGGCGACCAATCGTGGGCTGATGTTGATCGGCCAACCAGGCACGGCAAAGAGTTATTTGAGCGAACTCCTGGCGGCGGCGATTTCCGGCGATTCCACCTTGATCATTCAAGGCAGTGCTGGCACGACCGAAGACGCGATCAAGTATTCGTGGAACTACGCCCTGCTGCTGGCCGAAGGACCAACCGAGCAAGCCCTGGTACCTGCGCCGCTCTACCGCGGCATGCGCGACGGCAAAATCGTGCGCTTCGAGGAAATTACCCGCTGCCCGCTTGAAATGCAGGACACACTGCTTTCGATCCTGAGCGACCGGGTGATGGCCATTCCCGAACGCGAGGACGCTGGGCGGGTGTTGTTTGCGCGGGTTGGCTTCAATATTATTGCTACTGCCAACACCCGCGACCGTGGCGTGAACGAAATGAGCGCCGCGCTTAAACGCCGCTTTAATTTCGAAACCATTCCGCCGATTGCTAACATTCACCAGGAAATGGATTTGGTGCAGCGTGAAACCACGCGTTTACTCAATCGCGCCGGTGTGCCCGTAACGCTGCCACCGGACCTTACCGAAGTGCTGGTCACAACCTTTCACGAACTTCGCAGCGGCAAAACCGCCGATGGCAAAGCGCTGGAGCCGCTGAGCAGCGCGATGAGCACTGCCGAAGCGGTGTCGGTTGGGTATGCTGCGGGCATCCACGCCTACTACTACGATAACGGCAAACTTGCACCAAGCCATGTGCTGCAAAGCCTGCTTGGTTCAGCGCTCAAAGATGCACCCGACGATCGTGACAAGCTCCGCCATTACTTCAACCACGTGGTGAAAGATCGCACAAGCGCAGCGTGGCGTGGTTTCTATGCGGCGCGCGATGAGATCAGCGGATGACCGACGTGATTGCACCAACTGAAAAGCTGGTCTTCATTCCGGTGCGCCACCACAGCCCGGCCTGTGCCCGCGTTGTCCGCACGATTGCCCACGAACTGCGACCAGCGGTGGTGTTGATCGAGGGGCCATTTGACTTCAACGAACGGCTGGACGAACTGTATCTGCCGCACCAGCTGCCGATTGCGATCTACAGCTACGTTCGGCTGCACAACCAGGCCCGACGTGGCGCGTTCTACCCGTTCTGCGAGCACTCGCCGGAATGGGAAGCCCTCCATGCTGCGCGTGAGCTTGGCGCAACCGTGCGCTTTATCGACATGCCGTGGCACGCACTGGCCACGGCGCAAACCCCAGCGCATCGCTATGCCGACCACGAACTGCGCGAAAATCCATACATTCCTACGCTATGTGAGAAACTTGGCGTTGACGATTTCGACAGCTTGTGGGACCGGTTGGTCGAGATTGATCCATTGCTTTCGGCACAGCGGATCATGGAGCGCGTGCATCAGCTGTGCTCCCATATTCGTGCGAGCAGCCGGGTGCCCGATGAAGACCTGCGCCGTGAAGCATTCATGGCCCAGCAGATTCGCACCGCTCAACACGAGTTCGCCGGGCCGGTGTTGGTGGTTACTG
>JACMIM010000538.1 GCA_014381165.1 Roseiflexaceae bacterium | reverse complement strand
CGGCAGATCTCGTCGTCGTCGACCGTGACGATCTCGTCGACCAGCTGGTTGATGATCGGCAGGGTCTTATCGCCGGGGCGCTTGACGGCAATGCCGTCGGCGATGGTGTGGGCGCTGGGCCACGTCACTGGCGTGCCAGCAGCCAGCGAGGCCTGCACCGGCGCGCAGCCTGCGGCCTGTACGCCGATCACGCGCACCTGCGGCAGCATGGCCTTCAGCGCGGTGGCAATGCCGCTGATCAGGCCGCCGCCGCCGATCGGCACAATCATCGTCGTCACGTCCGGCAGTGCCTCGCCGATCTCCAGGCCGATCGTGCCCTGGCCGGCGATCACGCGATCGTCGTTGAAGGCATGGACAAAGGTCAGCTTGCGCGCCTCTTGAATTTGATAGGCAGTGGCCCCGGCATCGTCGAACGACTCGCCGGCCAGGATAACCTCGGCACCATAGCGGCGGGTAGACATAACCTTAGTGAGTGGCGCATGGATGGGCATCACGATCGTCGCGGGAATCCCGAGCAGTTGCGCGGCCAGCGCGACGCCCTGGGCGTGGTTGCCGGCCGAGTGGGCGATCACGCCGTTCAAGCGCTCCTGCGCTGAGAGGCTGGCGATTGTGGTATAGGCGCCGCGCAGCTTGAACGAGCCGCTGCGCTGGGTGTTCTCGGCCTTGTAGACCACCTTGACACCAAGCTCCCCGCCCAGCCGTTCATCGGGCAGCAGCGGCGTGGGGTAGATCACATCGTGCAGCAGCACGCGGGCGCGCTGAATATCGGCGAGTGTAACCGTCATCGCTGTTTCGCCAGCTCCTCGTGTTTGTTCGCGGCCAGCGCAGCCAGAATGCGAAAGCGGCGAGCCGATGCTTGGTCGTCGCTGGTTTCGGCGGCGGTCATCAGGTAGCCGCAAGCGCGCTGGGTGTGAAGCAAGCTAGCCCGGTTGCCGGAAAGGCTGTCCTCGGCGATCACTCGCTCGGTGTAGGCAAAGATAGCATCGAGTGTCAGCATTGATATTTTCCTCTTGATCAAGCTGTCAGCAGGCCACATGTTCGCAATCAGCCGCATTGTAGCACAGGCGGCGTAGGTGGTGAGCTGCGCGTGCGCGCGGGCTGGCATCCCGCTGGTATCACCCAAAACGTGCTCAAGCGCATTGATCCAATCGATTGCCCAATAGCCAGGCGCTGAAGCGCTGGGTAGGTGTGTCGCCGCACAGGTGCGGCAATCGGGTACAATAGCGCCGCGTGTTCGGGCGCAGTGTGTGACCGCAAGGCATAGGCAGGGTTATGACAAAGGCAGCTGGGCCGCCGCTGGTGATCGGCGTGGCGGGCGGCAGCGGGTCGGGCAAGACGACCGTGTCGCAGGCCATTCTGAGCAGGGTTGGCCGCGACCGGATCGCGTTTCTGCAGCATGATTCCTACTATAACGATCTGTCGCAGCTGGCGCTCGAAGACCGGCGGCAGGTCAACTTCGATCACCCAGATGCGTTCGACAATGCGCTGTTCGTTAGCCAACTCGATGCGCTGGTGCGCGGCGAGCCGGTCGAGGTGCCAACCTACGACTACACCACGTATGTGCGCCGCCCCGGCAGCGAGCTGGTGCTGCCGCAGCCAGTGATTCTGCTAGAGGGCATTCTGATTTTTGCCGACGCCGAGCTCAGGCGCAGGATGGATATCAAGCTGTTTGTCGATGCCGAGGGCGATACGCGCCTGATCCGACGCCTCAAGCGCGACATCCGCGAGCGCGGGCGCGATCTCGAATCGGTCATCAGCATATATCTCAAGACTGTGCGGCCAATGCACCTGGTGTTCGTCGAGCCATCCAAGCGCTACGCCGAT
>JACMIM010000537.1 GCA_014381165.1 Roseiflexaceae bacterium | reverse complement strand
GGCGGCGGCTTCAGCCGTCGGGCGGGCATGGTGGCGAGGCTAGCTCCTATGTACCAACCAGCACCCGCAAGGTCTGCTGCGCACAGCTATCCCAGCTGAAATCGGCGGCGCGGGCCACACCACGCTGGCGCAGTTCCGCGCGCAACGTGGCGTCTCCTGCCAGGCGGCCGATTGCTGCCGCAATCGCGCCAACATCACGCGGGTCGACCAGCAATGCGGCATTGCCAGCCACCTCGGGCAGCGAAGAAGTGGTTGAGGTAATCACCGGTGCACCGCACGCCATGGCTTCCAGCACCGGCATGCCAAAGCCCTCATACAGCGAGGGAAACACGAAGCCGAGTGCGCCACGCAGCAGCGGCGGCACATCGGCGTCCGGCAGATAGCCAATAAAGCGCACCTGACCCGCCACGCCAATCTCCGCCGCACGCCGCTCGATCGCCTCGGTCAGCCAGCCCTTTTTTCCCGCAATCACGAGCATGGGCTGGGGACTAGCGGCTGAGGACTGGGGTTTGAAGCGAGCGAACGCCTCGATCACGCGCTCCAGATTTTTGCGGGGTTGCACGGTGCCAACGAACAGGAAGTATGGCCCTGCGATGCGGTAGCGCGCCTGCGTCGCCGCTACTACCTCGGCGGGCGGATCAGCTTGAAAGCGCGGCGCGACACCATGGTATATGACGTGAATTTTTGCAGGCGGCACGCGGGCGTAGCGGATCAAGTCGTCGCGGGTCGTCTTGGAAATCGCGATCACCATGCTGGCCACCCGCGCGCTCCAGGCGGTCGAGAGGCGCAGGTACAACCGCTGGGCGCGGGTGTGGGACTCCGGGAAGTGCATGTAGCCCATATCGTGGATGGTCACGACTGTCCGGCGGGCGCGGGCAAGCGGCGTGCCAAGCGGGATGACGTGGGCGGGGACGAACAGCACGTCGGGCGGGCGGGCGATGATCTCGGCAGACAGCCGCGCGTGCGTCCACAGCCGGCGTAGCGGAATTGGCCGCAGCTCGAAATTACGACCCAGCGGCGGCAGCGCGGTAGGCATCTGGTTGCAGTAGAGCGTGTAGCGGTTGACCCGGTCGCGCACGGCGAGCGCGGCCAACAACTCAAAGGTGTAGTGCTCGGTGCCAGTGCGCGTGGCAGTCGCCAGACGCGAGGCGTCAATTCCAATATGCAGCATACGGTTCCTGTTACCTTGACTGGGCGCTGGTTCCCGGCGCTTAAGTGCCGGGCTAAGTGGTTCGCAGCCCCACAGACTATGCGCGTGGCCCCGATCATTCAGCATAACCCAACAGTCCGGCGCTCCAATAGCCCGGCGCTTTAGCGCCGGGATTCGGTGGCCAAGCCATCGCCTACGGCAATCTGCCAGCCGCTACGCTGCGTATCATAGCTCAGATAGCTTCTATCAAGGGGAAACACATGCCACAGCTAACGATCAGCGGAGTTGGGACTGTCGAGGTGGCCGAGGGCACACGGCTCGTGCGCGCAATCGAGCAGAACGGCGTAGACATTTTGCATCGCTGCGGCGGCTACTCGCGCTGCACAACCTGCCAGGTTTCCTTCGCCGAGGGCGAGCCAACCCGCACAACCGAGGCCGAGTATCAAAAGTTGGCGGACAGCAAACTACAAGGCACGGTGCGGCTTTCCTGCCAAATTCTTTGCGACCACGACATGAGTGTGACCGCAATCATGACGGTCACATCCAGTGGCCTCTCCGACGCTGGCCCGACGCCTGAGCCGTATATCACCCCTGAACCAGTTTGGCGCGAGGCGTAGGCGCTGGTTCCCGGCGCTGAAGCGCCGGACTAATTGGTTTGCAGCCCCACAGGTGTGGGTGTGGCCCCGGATTGGCCCACAAATCCCAATAGCCCGGTGCCAACGCACCGGGTTCTATGGGCGCGGCACATCAACTTTCCCAGGTTCCATCGCCCAGTCCCCATTCGATTTTGCCCCGGCGCATGAGCGATTGCAGCTTCTGGTCTTGCTCGACCAGTTCGACAATGCGGCTGGTAATGCCATTCAACGCCTCGATCGTGAACGGATGGTCTTTACGGCTCACCTGCACGTCGAAGATCAGCGGCAAGCTATGGCGAACGTACTCGGGATCTTGGCCGCTCATAGCGCCTCCGCCAGCGGGCCAATCGTGTCCAACACATAGTCTGGCACGATCGCCGAAGCAGCCAGCGTCTCGCGTGTGGTCGCGCCGGTCAGTACCAGCGCTGTGGCCATGCCGGCATTGCGGCCCATCGCAATGTCGGTCTCGACCCGGTCGCCGACCATGATGCAGCGCTCGGCGGGCAACCGCAGCAGTGCAGCTACCTCGTTAGCGGTAATCGACGAGGGCTTGCCAACCACGATCTCGATCTGCGTGTTGGTGCAGGCCTCGATCGCGGCGATAATGGCGGCGGCATCGGGCTGGCCACCACCCGGCACTGGGCAATAACGATCAGCATTGGTAGCAACCAGGCGCGCACCGGCTCGAATGGCATCGAATGCCACCTGGAGCTTATGGTACGTGAAAGTGCGGTCGAACGAAGCGACCACGAACTCGATCTCGCCAGCGTGCTCGGTCAGGGTGAAACCGGCTTCGCGTAATTCGTCGATCAGGGGCTGCTCGCCGATCACAAACAGCCGTGCGCCGGGAGCCTCGCGCTGGAGCCAGCGCGTCATTACCAGCGAGGAGTTGATGATCTGGCCAAGTTCAACCTGCACGCCCATGTTGGTCAGGCGCGCGACGTATGCATCGCGGGTGTGGGTGGGGTTGTTGGAAAGAAAGGCGATGTGTTTGCCCGCCGCGCGCAACTTGGCCAGCGTTTCGACAGCATGGGGCAGGGGATGTTCACCCAAGTAGATTGTCCCATCGAGATCGAAGATGTAGCCATCAAACAGTGGTAGTGCGGTCATAGTTTTGTTGTGTTGCTTCTCGTGTTAGCAGCTTCGCCCCAGCCAGCGCGATAGGGGATTCTTGGCCCAGCTATGCCCGGCCAACCCTTCTACTGCCGCGCCCAGGCTGGCCCGGATAGCGCAGCATTCAAGGTCGCCAGCTCGTCGAGCAGGTGGCGGGCGTCCTGACCGGCATCATCGGCAAGGTAGGCTGCACTGCGCTCAAGCGCTGCGCGCACCCGATCGAGCAGCGCCCGACCAGTCGGCGCGGCGGTGTAGCGCGATTGTACCATGTCCTGGTCAAGCTGCTGGAGTGCGAGCGGAGGTTCGTCCGCCGATGTTGTGCAACAGCTGATTGCGAGCGGAGATTCGTCCGCCGACGCTGTGCAACGGCTGATTTGGTCGTACAGTTCGAGCAGTGTAGTATCTGCGGCCAGTGCTGCCGCCGCAACCAGCGCCAGCGCCGGATGAACGATCAGCCGTCGGTCGCCGACAGTCAGTAAGCTGCGCCGGTATAGTGCGCCAAGCTGGGCGTCGTCGATTCCCAGGGTGTCGAGCACCTGCTGCGACTCACCAGCCCAGGCGTGGTCGGCCAATCCGTGGGCGACCGCAAGCAGTGCCCGCTCGTTTTCAGCGAGCGGCTGCCAGAGGCGTTCGTTGGCCCACTGAAGCGCGTGGGAGCGCCAGTCGTCGGCACGAACTCGCTCGCCAGCACGGCGGTAGGCGGCGGCGGCGCTGCGTAGCGGTTGTGGAAAGCCCGCCGTAGCTGCGTAGAGCCCGTGCCATTGAGCGTCGGGCAAGGGCCGCAAATCCGCCCACAGCACACGAGCATCGGCCTCGGCAAGACCGGGCAGCGCGGCCCAGCTGGCATCCTTCGGTGGGCGCTGGCCGACCAGCAGCAACCTGATCGCGCCGCGCCCGCTTAACTGGTGTAGCAGCTCCAACAGCGGCGCGAGTTCACATTCGTCGGCGCGGTGGATATCGTCGATAATGACCACTGTTGGGCGCAGCTGGAGGCGCGCACGCAGCGTATCCAGCAGCGCGCCGTCGTCGAGGTCGGTTGGTTCGCCAGGGCTGGCTGGTAGCCCGTGCAGCAGGCCGTGGGCAACGCCACTCAAGCGCGTATTATTGTGGGCGTCGCAGGTATGCCAGACGATGCTCTGGCCATAGCGGCGGCCTTCGGCGGCCAATTCGGCGGCCAGCGCGGTTTTGCCACTGCCCGGTAGCCCCCACAAAAAGGCCATACCCTCGGTCTGAAGCCGCCAGGCGTAGTACGATTGCTCCTCGCGCCGACCAACAAAATCAGGCGTGCGCGGCAGCAATTGGCTGACCCGCGATTGGCGCGATTCAGTCAGCGCGGCCAGCTTCTGCTGCAGTGCCGCCGCGATCTGAGCAAGGCCTTGGCGCTTGGCACGGCTATAGGTGCTGGGGCTAAGCGCAAGCGCCTGCTCCAGCTCCGAGCGCGACTGACCGGCCTCGTATTCGCCGCTACAAATCAGGTACGGCCACCAGTCGCGGTCGATCGCAGCGATCTCGCCACCGGGGCGTAATGCGTCGATTGCGCTGCGCAAGGCCTGACGCAACAGTGTGCCGCGCAGCAGCGTGTCGCTTTCGGTCGGCAGCAGCTTCTGCGCTAGCGGCGTCGCGCCAAGGGTCAGCGGTGGATCTTCGATCAGCAGGGCCAGCGCCGAGCGCACCGTACCAACTTCGTCACTGTGCTCAACTTCGCGCTCGTGGTCGGCGCGCAGATCGGCCAGAATGCGGTAGGCCGTGCGCCGACTCAACGTGCCACCGGCATCGCCAAGCAGCTCGCGAGCGCGCTGCCAAAGCCGGTCGCCGCCCGCTTCCGGCTCCTCGGCAAGCGCGCTTGCGAGGGCCGGCTCGTAGCGATGTAGCCGTTCGGGGCTGGCGCGGCGTGGGGCTGCGTTGCGTTCGCGCATGCGCTCAAAGCCACCCTCGCGGCGGTAGCGCTGCAAGACATTGCGGATGGTACGCTCCGAAACGCCAGCGTGCTCGGCGGCCTCGCGGTGGGTCAGCCCCCGTACAAGCACCGCCTGAAGCATGCGATACTGGCGTACACGGTCGGAATCGCCAAAAGCTGTCCGCAGTTCGTCATCGCTCACAAGCGGCAGCGGCGGGTATGATGCAGGCACGAACTGTCCTTTGTCCAGGCGCAGCAGGCGCGAAAGAGCTGGATAACTGTTACGTCAAGATCGCTGATTCTGATGCAGTGGCCGTGGCTCGTGGCACGAGTTGCGCGCTGACAGCGGTGTCGCGCACATCTACCATAGCACGCAGGCAGCGCATCCGCAAGGCATTATGGCGCGCTGCTACACAGCTGTGACACTCTTGTAACTGTTTTTTAACTTTAGGACTTACGCAGTTGGTGGCTTCAGCCTGCGGCAGCATAAATACCTATCTTTTTTGTTTCGATTTTTGGTGCAAAGCACCAAAAACGAAACAATTATTTGTTATTTTCTTGCTCGCCGCAGGCGAAATGAAGGCCCTTAAGCAATTGCGTAACTCCTAAACTTTTACTCTATTTATTTATGTCAACTGAAGGGAGAGAGGAATAACGCGTATGTCTTCGCATCGCGCAATCGCACAGCAAATTCCAGATCTGCCGCGCTGGGTCGAGGCCCGTGATTTACTGCTTTGGGAACCGTGCGACATCTTCGGTTTCCAGGAGCAGCCATTGTCGCTGGTCATACGCGACCCGGCTACCGAAGCCATTTTCGTCATTGGGCGACCAACCCTGTCGGTCGTCCAGGCTGCCGTTCAGCAGAATGTGCATGGTGGTAGCCTGATCGCGTCCAAGGAGCACGCAGCAGAATTCGCCCCTGTCTTAGCGGCGTGGGCGCGCACTCGCATTCTGTTTCACACCTTGCCAGACACTGAGCGCCTACCCACGGCTAGAGCGGATCAGGTGCGATTCCTTGACCCAAAAACGCTCGATCAACGCTCGCTCCCTACAGATCTTATGCAGGAATTGTTAAGCGCAGCGGCCCACTCCGCCATCGCGGCCACCTTTGTGGCGCAGCAGCCAGTATCTTTCTGCTACGCGGGAGCGGTCACAGAATCACTGTGGGATGTTGCGATCGATACCGTGGCCGAGCATCGCCGCCACGGGTATGCGGCACTGTGCGCCGCCCACATGATTCGCCATATGCAGACCCAAGGCAAGCAAGCAGTTTGGCAAGCGTTGGAAAACAATCCCGCATCGTGGAGGTTGGCACAGAAGCTTGGGTTCACGTTGGTCGATGAACTCGTGCTGTTCGAGCCAAACGAGCAGATAACCGCCGACTCCTGACAGCTGGTGACATCGCCACTGCGGCGGTGGCATAGGTGTATCTCTCGGCCAGCGTGCTGTATCTTGGCTGCAAGTTCGCGTATGCTAACGTTGGCGTTATGGCCGCCGCCGAAATGCTACAATGCAGCAATCTTGGTGAACTGTGCAAGGAAAAGCCATGAGAATCGCCACAGATATGCAGTCGGTCATTCTCCAAAGCGACCGCAGCGGGACGCCAGTGCGGATGGAATATGTGCGCGGGCGCTTCAAGGTCGAAGCCTCGCCGGCAAGCCGCCATCAGAAGGCCTCTAAACGGATTGAAGGCGCGATTCGGCCATCGCCCGCAGCAGACACAGGCTGTGGGTGTTACAGCCTGGCCGATGTACTCATTCGCTTTCACGGCCCAGACGAAGCGCTCAAACGCCCTGATATTGCGGTTTTCTGCGTCGAACCGCCAGACAGCGACGAAGCACTCGACATGCTGCCGGCAGCTGTGATCGAAATTTTAAGCTTGGGCTATGAAGAAAAAGACCTCGGCCAAGACGGTGCAGCATTCTACCGAAGCTGTGGGGTTGCCGACGTGATTGTGTTCGACCCGCGTACAGGTGTGGTGCGGCATTATCACGCGGCTGATGTTGAGGTGCTGCAATCGCCCACAACAATCGAACTTGCGTGCGGATGCAGGGCCACGGTGTAGTATGGAGCCATTATGACTGATCCGCAACCAGCCAGCGCCGACCGCGACCGGCTCTCGACCGTCATTCACATGCTTGGCCACCAGCTTGGCGCAGTCATTCGCGCTCAAGCTGGTGAGCCCGCGTTTGCGCTGGAAGAGCATATTCGCGCCAGCAGCAAGGAACTACGCGCCCGCCACACCGCCGACCTCGCCAGCGAGGTCGCGGCAGCGATCGCCGCGCTGAGTGTCCACGACATGCAGGCGCTGATCAAATCGTTCAGCATCTACTTTGCACTGATCAACATGACCGAGCAACTGCAGCGCATCTGGGTGCTGCGCGACCGCGCCAGCCGCTTCGCCGACCGACCACGCAGCGAATCGATCGAAGCCGCTGTTTCCGAACTGAAGCACAGCGGCGTCGCGGCCAGCGCGATCCAGAACTGGCTCGACCACGCGCTGGTGCTGCCGGTCTTCACCGCCCACCCGACCGAATCGAAGCGGCGCACCACACTGGACAAAATCAAGCGCATTGCCAGTGCAGTCGAGCGCGTGCAGAACGCCGCGCTGCTGCCCCACGAGCGCGCGGAACAGCAGCGCGCGATTGCCGAGGAGATCGTCAGCCTGTGGCAGACCGACGACATTCGGATCGTGCGGCCAACCGTGCTCGACGAGGTCAAGAATGGGCTGTACTACTTCGAAGAAACGCTCATGCCGGTGGTGCCACAGCTCTACCGCGATCTCGAGGGCGCACTGCGCCAGCACTACCCACAGCAGCCCTGGCAGATTCCAGCGCTGCTGCGCTTTGGCGCGTGGATGGGCGGCGACCGCGATGGCAACCCGTTCGTGACCCCGCAGGTGACGGTCGAAACCGTGCGGCTGTTACGCACATCGGCGATCAACCGCCATATTCTAGCGATCGAAGAACTCAGCCGCCGCTTGAGCCAGTCGACCAAGCAGGTTCAGATCAGCGATGAACTGATGGCCAAGCTTGCCACGCATGCCACCGAGTTCCCGGAGGCCGCCCGCGTGCTGGAGCGCCGCAACCCGCACGAACCCTACCGACAGCAATGTACCTACATTCGCGAACAGCTGCTCCAGGCGCTGGCCCACACGCAGGATCACGTCCCAGACTGGTTTCTTTCCAAGCGCGAGGCGGCAGCGGCCGTGCTACCCTGCTACCAAAACGCCGGCGAACTGCTGGTCGACCTTCAGGTCATGTACGATAGCCTCGTTGCGAATGACGGCGAGATGACCGCCCATGGCATGCTGCGCGACCTGATTCGCCAAGTCGAGGTGTTCGGCCTGCACATGGCCACGCTCGACATTCGCCAGCACAGCTCGCGCCACACCGAGGCGCTGACCGCTATTCTGGCCTACGCTGGTGTCTGCGCCGATTACAGCGCGCTTGGCGAGCAGGAACGGGTGGCCCTGCTTTCCGCCGAGCTGGAAAGCGCCCGCCCGTTGGTGCCGCCGCGCCACAGCTATGGCGAGGAAACCGACGAGACCATCCAGACCTTTCGCACGGTCGCAGCGATCACCGAGCAGCTCTCGCCGGCCTCGATCCACACCTACATCATCAGCATGACTACGGGTGCCAGCGACATTCTGGCAGTGCTGCTGCTGGCCCGCGAGGCTGGCCTGTACGACCCGCAGGCCGGCATCAGCCAGCTCGACATCGCGCCCTTATTCGAAACCGGCGAGGATCTGGTCAACGCCGCACGAATCATGGAGTCGGTCTGGGCGCTGCCAGTGTACCGTGAGCACATGCGGTTGCGCGGCGATTCGCAGGAAGTGATGATCGGCTACTCCGACAGCAACAAGGATGGCGGCTTTCTTTCGGCAAACTGGGCGCTCTACCAGGCCCAGCGCGAGCTGCGCGATTTAGCCAATCGACACAGTATCAACATGCGATTGTTTCACGGGCGCGGCGGCGCGATCGGGCGTGGCGGCGGGCCGGCCAACCAGGCGATTCTGGCCCAGCCGCCTGGCACAGTCGGCTATCAGATCAAGATCACCGAGCAGGGCGAAGTTATCTCCGACCGTTACGGCATGATCCCGCTGGCCCACCGCCACCTCGAGCAGGTGCTGAACGCGGTGCTACGGGTTGGCTTCGTTCCCCACGACGATCCGCCGGCCCAGTGGCTAGCGGCGCTCGCGCATATGGCTCAGGTCTCGCGCCAGCACTACCGCAGCCTGGTGTATGACACGCCCGAGTTTCTGCGTTACTTCCGCACGGCCACGCCGATCGCCGAAATCTCGCGCTTGAACATCGGCAGCCGCCCGGCCAGCCGTAAGAAAAGCGACCGCATCGAAGATTTGCGGGCCATCCCGTGGGTGTTCAGCTGGATGCAAAGCCGCCACACACTGCCCGGATGGTTTGGGCTAGGCTACGCGCTCGACGCATATGCCAGGGGCCAGGAATCAGAGATCAGGGGTCAGGAGCTGATCTCTGATCCCCGACCCCTGATCCCTGATCGGCTGGCAATGCTTCAAGCTATGTACAAGAATTGGCTGGCCTTCCGCACGATTATCGACAATGCCCAAATGATTCTTGGCAAGGCCGATATGCACATCGCGCGGCGCTACGCCGACCTCGTGCCGGAGCCGGCGATCGCGGCGGCGGTGTTCTCGCAAATCGAGGACGAGTACGAACGCGCGGCCCGTATGGTCAAGGCAGTAGCCCAGATCGACCAACTACTCGACAACATCCCGGTGCTGAAAACCTCGATCGCGCGGCGCAACCCCTATGTCGACCCGCTCAGCTATATCCAAGTCGAGCTGATCAAACGGCTGCGCAACGACCCCGACGGCCCGCAGCACGCCGAGCTGGAGGACGCAATCCTGTGCAGCATCAGCGGAATTGCGGCTGGCCTCAAAAACACGGGGTAGGCGAGAACAAAGAACAGAGAACAGAGAACAAAGAACAGAGAACAAAGAACCACAGAACCGCAGAACCCACTAGCCCGGCGCTTCAGCGCCGGGAACCCGCGAACCGCACCACAGAACCGCAGAACCCACTAGCCCGGCGCTTCAGCGCCGGGAACCCGCGAACCGCAGAACCCACTAGCCCGGCGCTTCAGCGCCGGGAAACGCGCGGAACCAACATCGGTACGTCAGGCTGCTGCGATTCTCGGTGTTCTGTTCTCTATTCTTTGTTCTTTGTTCTCCTCACGCCACGGCGCTAGCCACCGCCAGGCCGCGCGTGTGCGAAAGGCTCAACGCGATTTCGGCAATGCCTAGCGCAGCGGCGCGCGCGGCGGCACGGCCATGCAGCCGCACCATTGGCCGCCCTGCCTTGTCGCGCAGCACCT
>JACMIM010000536.1 GCA_014381165.1 Roseiflexaceae bacterium | reverse complement strand
GATCTCGGTGATCAGGTTGGCGGTCGGGTTGCGGATAGCCGGGCCGGTGCTGAACACGCCCAGCTTTGCGCCCGGATCATCGGTGACAGGCCAGTGCGCCAGGTAGGCCAGGTAGACCAGCACCGCGCCGATTGCCGCGCCCAGGAACTGCGCCACTATGATCAGAATATCGGCGGTGATGTTAAGCTCGGTACCTGCTGCTGGCAAAAACCAGCCCTGAATGACACCAGCCGGGTTCAGCGAGCCGGGGCCGCCAAACGCGATCGAGGTGAAGGCACCCATTGCCACGGCAAACGCCCAACCTGCGGTGATAACGATCCAGCCCGCGTTCTGCGCCTTCGATTTGTTGAGCAGTACCGCCGCCACTACGCCGTCGCCGAGCAGGATCAACACCATTGTTCCGAGCAGTTCTCCGAGAAATCCAGCGGGCATGACAGTTCTCCTCACACATTCAGATCGCAGTCGATTCCATCCTCAGCAGCTCAACTTGAACCAAAGCACGAACACACTGATTGTCCACCGACCTCCTTTTTGCTCATACAGCTCCAGCGTGGCAGGAGCATACAGCAGCACATAGCAGCCACGTCGGCCAATCAATTGGCGACGGGTAGCGTGACATGCATGTCGGGTTAGCGTCAGGGAAATGGCACAACGAAGCAAGGCGTGAGAAGAAAGGCTATCAACGTGCGCTTCGTCGCACACACGGGTGTACATCCTCGTAACCCCGTGGAACCGTTGTCATCAGCAAATCGCAGTAAACTATTTTGTGGAGGCGTAGTTGTATGCTATCACGGATTGCATGCTTGTCAAGCAGGCGGGCAGGTTCGCTCTGCACAATATACGTTGCATTCTTGCAACAGCTTGTTGCAACGGCTTGTTGCGACGTAGCCGGTGCGTTAGGAATTCCAGAGTTGCTTGCGCTCGATGCCAAGCTGCTTCATCTTGCGCCAAAGTGTGGCCCGGCTGATTCCAAGCCGTTCAGCCGCGCGACCGAGGTGCCCGCCGGTTTCACGGCAGGTTCGCAGAATAGCCTCACGCTCGGCCAGCGCTTGTCGGTCGTACAAGCGCGGCGGGGTGGCGTGGTCTGCGCTGGTGTGGCGTGTGATCGATATGGGCAGATCGTCCAACGCCAGCACGCTTTTTTCACTGAGGTACAGTAGTCGCTCGATGGTCGATTCCAGCTCGCGCACATTGCCAGGCCAGGGGTAGGCGCACAGGGCGGCCAGCGCTTCTGGCGACAGCAGAGTTTGTTTGCCAAGCCGCTGGTGTAATGCCGTGAGCATGTGTGAAATCAGCAGCAGAACATCATCGCCACGCTGACGCAGCGGGGGAATCTGGATCGAAAGCACGCTCAACCGGTACAGCAGATCCGCTCGAAAGCGGCCCTCGGCGACATCGGCCTGCAAATCGCCGCTGGTCGTTGTGATAATTCGAACGTCGAGGGGCACCACGCGCCGCCCGCCGATCCGAATAAGGTGGCCAGTCTCGATCGCGCGTAGCAGGTTGGTTTGGGCCTCGGGCGAAAGGGCGCTGGCTTCTGCGAGCAGCAATGTACCACCCTGAGCTAGCTCCAGCCGGCCTGGCCGGCTTTCGGCGCTTGGCTGATTGTCGGCCTGGCTTTCATAGCCGATCAGCTCGCCTAGTAGCAGCGATCGCGGCACCGCAGCGCAGTTCAGCACCACGAATGGTCCGTCTGCGCGTGCGCCGGCATTATGCAGCGCGTGCGCAAATAATTTCTTGCCCACGCCAGCCTCGCCTTCCAGTAGCACCGGCGTGGGCGAAAACGCCGCAATGCGGGTGTGGCGTAGGGCCGCCTGCATGCGTGGACTTTCGCCTAAAATGTCGGCAAAGGTGAAGCTGGCCTGCGCACCGGTAAAGCGCTGCACCAGCCGCTTCACACTTTCTGGTGGGCGCAGCGTGATCAGCGCGCCGCGATAGTGCCGCCCACGTTCCCACAGCGGGCGCTGGCTGACCAGCGCGGCCACCGGGCCTTTGCGGCTTTCAAAGAGCATTTCCTGATCGGTTTGCTCCTGCCGCCGTTCGAGCGCAGCCCGCAGGTTTTGGGGCAGCGGCAGCAACGCTTCGAGCATGTGTCCTGCTGCGCCGCGCTGGGTTAGGCCAAGCATTTGGGCGGCGCGGGCGTTCATACGGCTCAATTGGCCTTTGGCGTCGACAACCAGAATCCCCTCGCTGATCGCTTCGATAACCACATTCAACTCTGCGAGATGATCGTTGGTTTCAGCCAACAGCACATTGGCGCGGAGCTGGCTGTGAATGGCCTGGGCGGTGGCTATCGTCATGCCGAGCGTGTGCGCGTGGGCTGCGCTAGTCGGGCCGAGCACGCCGAGCACGCCAAGTGCGCGTCCTTCCACATCGAACAACGGCGCTGCCGAGCAGGTCAATTGATGATACGCACGATGATAATGCTCGGCTCCGCGCGTTTGACAGGGCACCGCCTCGGCCAACGCCAGGTTGACCGCCATCGTGCCAATCCGTCGCTCGCTCCAACGTGTGCCGGTGGCCAGCCCCAAGGCCGCCAGCTGATCGACGATGGGCGGGTCGCCAAGTAGATCGATCAGACGAAGCTCTGCGGTGAACAACAGCACGACAAAGCCCGAGCCTTCGACGAATTGATACAAGTCTTCCATCGACGGCCGGGTCAAATCACGCAGCCCGGCCAGCACATGGTCGAATGATTCATCAACGGGGCCACTAGCTACTGGAGCGATCGCGTCGAGCGGCAGCGCCCGGCAGCGTTGCCACGAGCGGAGCATTGGCGGCGAGATAAGGGCGCTATCTGTATGGCCCTGGGTGACAAAGGCCTGCCAGACTGCGGCGATATCGCTGAGTTGATTCATGCGGCCATTATAGCCTCGCTCCATGATTTGTAAACGCGCGTCAGCGCAACGCGGGGGCTTGGGGGCGCAGCCCCCGAAAAATACCCCTGCTCTTCTTTTTGAGTTGTAACCATGCGCGTCAGCGCAACGCGGGGGCTTGGGGGCGCAGCCCCCGAAAAAACTACCTCTCCTTTTTACGACTCCGGCAGGGATGCTATAGCATTTCTATTTGAGTTGTAACCATGCGCGTGAGCGCAACGCGGGGGTTTGGGGGCGCAGCCCCCGAAAAATACCCCTGCTCTTCTTACAATCCCGATAGGGATGCTATACAGCCTTGCTACACCAGTCGGTCGGCTGTAGCTGCGGCGTTTGGGCGACCGTAGATTGCAGACGTAATGCAGCTCAAGGTTTCAGGAGCTGGCCAGACATCCACGAAATTTATGGTATCATAGCGCTATCGCCCGTCATTGGCTTCGATGTTGCGTTGCTCAAGCGGGAACCGCGCGCTGCTGAGTGTAGAGGACCCTTATGGCTGCAACTCGCATTCTTATTGCTGAGGATAATGATCTGGTGGCGCTCACGCTCGAAGAGCAGCTGAAGGGCCTTGGTTATGATGTGATTGGTGTCGCCCGCAGCGGCGCTGAGGCAATCGACCTAGCCACACGCTTGAATCCCGATTGTATTATCATGGACATTCGGATGCCGGAGGTTGACGGAACCGAGGCGGCGGCGCGAATCAATGCCCAGCAGCCGACGCCGATCCTGATGCTGACCGCCTATACCGATCGTGAGACGATTCGCCGCGCCGAGAATGCGGGTGCGCTTGGCTACCTGGTCAAGCCGGTCAACGAGGTCGAGCTGACGCCTGCGATCAACATTGCGCTGGCGCGCTTCCGCGAACTTCAAGACTTGCGCTCGAAGGTCGACGAATTGGCCGATTCGCTGGAAGCCCGCAAGGTGATCGAGCGCGCCAAAGGCATTCTGATGCAACGCCTCGGCCTCAGCGAGCGCGATGCCTACGAGCGCCTGCGCCACCGCGCCCGCGACAAACGCGCCAAGATGAAGGATATCGCCCAGGCGATCATCGAGGCCGAGGAGCTGCTGGGCAGCTAGTGTTGCGATATTCTCCGCGCCGCCGAACCATTCGTACATTGCAGGAGGCCCCTGGTGAACCCGATTGAGTATTTGACAACTGCTGACCCCCTATTTGGCTGGGTCGAGTGGATTCTTTTTATTGCGCAGATTGTCCTGCTGCTGGTGGGCGCGTACTTCGCCTTTCTGTATCGCGACAGCAATGCGATCAAAGTTGCTGCGCTCAAACGCTTTGGCTATGTCACGCTGGTTCTTGGCGCGCTCGGCACGCTGCTTGGGGCGCTCAAGCTTACTGTGCTGCCGCCATTCGACAGCCGGTTGTGGCTCGCGTTGATCGTGCTGTTCGAGCTGGCCTTTGCGGTGTATGCACTGATCTACAGCCGCACCACTTACCCTGAGCAGGTGGCAGCCGCCGCAGCGGCGCAGCGCCGGCCTGCGGCCAAGGGCAGCGCTGGCGCTCAGGGGCGGCGGCCTTCGCCGGCTAGTCCCAATGCAGCGCCAAAGCTGGTTGACGTGCCAATGCCAACGGCAGGCGGTCGCCGCGATTCACGCCGCGATCGCAAGCGCAAAAAGCGCTAGTGAACGCCCGCTAACCACGAAAACGCCAAGGCACGAGGCCGCTGAAGCACACGTATTCGCGGCTTCGTGCCTTTGTAATGAGCTGGCGAGGTTGCTAGGCCCCCAGCAGATCGCGAATGAGCAGCGCCAGGAAGATCACGGTCAGCAGGCCGCTGAACAGTAGGTTCAGCAATGCCGGCGGGTTGGCGAGCAACTGGCGCAGCGCGGAACCGCCAGGATACAGCACGGCCTGCGCTGGGTTGGCTGGATCGTAGGCGACCCACACGGCGTCGTTCTGCTGGTAGCGCGCTAGCTCCTGCCGGGCGCGCGGGCCGGCGGGCAGCCCAAAACTGATCGTGCTGGCGTGATACGTTGCCTCGCCAACACGGTAGGCATACTCGACTTTGGGTGTGCCCAGCGCGGTTTGTTCGCCAGGCACCCATTCGACAATCTGGCCGCGTACTTTCGGCCAGGATTCACTGGCGCGGGCTAGCCGCTGATTCTGAGCAAATGGCCGCCAGACGCTGGCCAGGCAGCCAAACAGCAGCAGGCCGAGCAAGAGTTGAAACATGCTGGTGTTCCTTGTGATTGCAGATTTGGAGATTGTACATGGCAGTAGCTGCCATGCACAACGGTAAAGAGAGTTTCATGCGTGCTCGTGCGATCTTGCCATTTGTGGTGCTGGCCGGCGGCGTTCTGGCCGCAGCCTCTTCCTCGATTCTGATTCGGCTGGCCCAAAACCTTGACCTCAGCCCGGCCACGATTGCCGCCGGGCGGCTTTCGATCGCAGTGCTGCTGTTGCTGCCGTTTGCGCTCACGCACGCCCGCGAGAATCTCATGAAGCTTGATGCGCGCCAGCTACGGCTTGGCCTGGTGGCTGGAATGTTTCTGGCGCTGCACTTCATGTTCTGGATTTCCTCGCTGGAATATACCTCGGTCGCGTCCTCGGTCGCGCTGGTGACCACCAACCCGCTCTGGGTCGCGCTGGCCAGTGTGTTCGTGTTCCGCGAGCGGCTGAACAGGGTGACTGTTGTGGGTGTGCTGCTGACCATGGGCGGTAGCTTGCTGATCGCCCTGAGCGACAGCAGCGGCGAGAATGCCCGCAATGCATTGTTCGGCGATGTGTTGGCCCTGCTTGGCGCAGTAACCGTTTCGGTCTACTTCCTGATTGGCCGTGAGCTGCGCAAGACTGTTAATACGCTGCCGTATATCTTTTTGGTCTACACCAGTGCTGCTGTGGTGCTATCGGTGATCGCAGTGGTCGGCGAGCTTGCCCGTGGCGGCAGCTTGACCAGCTTGTTCGCCATTCCGCTGTATGGCTGGCTGCTGCTGCTGGGGCTGGCGCTCGGCCCGCAATTGCTCGGCCACACCTCGTTCAACTGGGCGCTGCGCTATCTTTCGGCCACCTTTGTTGCCGTGGCCATCCTGGGCGAGCCGATCGGCTCGGCGCTGCTGGCGCTGGTGTTTTTCAACGAATCCTTCCAGCCACTTCAGCTGGCCGGCTTCGCGATCCTGCTCGTTGGCATTGTCGTCGCCGCGCGGGCCGAGCGTGGCAGCAGCCGTGTGCCTGTAACCGAGGCGGCGGCTAGCTCGGCGGATTAAGGCGCTATGCTGATTCTTTCTCAAACTGAACTGCGTCAGCTGGTGCCGATCGGGCTAGCGATCGACGCGGTGGCTGCTGCTTTCGCCCAACTTTCGAGCGGGCAGGCCACTGTGCCGCTGCGCCAGCATCTGGTTATCCCGCCCGCCGACGGGCTGGCGCTGATTATGCCGGCCTATCTTGGTGGTAGCGCCGCGCTGGGCGTGAAGCTGCTGACGCTGTTTCCCCAAAATGCCGTCGGCCCGCTTCCAGTCATTCAAGCCATGGTCGCGCTGTTCGACCCCGCCGATGGGCAGCCACTCGCGCTGCTCGATGGCACCTACCTGACTGCTCTGCGCACCGGCGCGGCCTCCGGCGTGGCTACTCGCCACCTGGCCCGTGCCGACGCGCGCGTGCTCGTGATCTTCGGCGCGGGTGCTACAGCATTGCACCAAATCTTGGCGGTCTGTGCCGTGCGGCCAATCGAGCGCGTGCTGATCGTGAATCGCAGCGCCGGGCGGGCAGCGGCGCTGGCTGATCAGCTGCGTGCTGTTGGTGCGCCCGTTCCTGCTGATGTTCAGCTTGTGCCAGAAGCGCGCGTGGCACTGGCCGAGGCCGATGTGGTCTGCTTGGCGACTGCATCGCCAACGCCGCTCTTCGACGATGCGGATCTACGGCCCGGTACACACATCAACGGCATCGGATCGTATGCGCCGCACATGCAGGAGCTGCCGGGGGCGACTGTAGCGCGCGCACTGGTGGTGGTCGATCAGCGCGCCGCCGCCTGGGCCGAGGCTGGCGACCTGGTGATTCCGCGCCAGCAGGGCTTAATCGAAGAGCAGCATATCGCCGCCGAGCTTGGCGAACTGGTGGCAGGCCAGGCGGCAGGGCGATCGTCCGCTACGCAAGTCACATTCTTCAAATCGGTGGGTAATGCTGCGCAGGATGTTGCGGTTGCGCAACTGGCCTACGCCCTGGCGCTCAAAACGGGCGCGGGGGTGCATGTCTCGCTTGATTGACCAGTGCGCAGGGTCGGCCCGCCAGGCTATCGCTGCTGTGCGGTACAATAGCAACTTAGGGCTTTCGCTTTTCGCCTGTGGCGGGCTAGGAAATAACTAGTATTGTTCTGATGTTTGGCGTGGGAACGCCAAACATCAGAACAAAGCTCGCCGCAGGCGAAAGGAGCCGCAGGCGAACGTCCTAAACTGTTCATTCTCGAAGGAGCCACACAATGCCAACAGTCATGATCAGCGGGGCCAAGCTGTTCTACCGCGACGAGGGCCAGGGTGCGCCGCTGCTGCTGATTCACGCCTTTCCGCTCAACAGCGTGATGTGGGAGCCACAGATCGCCGCACTCGCACCACGCATGCGCGTGATCGCGCCCGACCTGCCGGGCTTTGGCCAAAGCAACTATGCCTCTGGCGATTCTTCGCTCGACCGTTATGCCGACACGCTGGCAGCCCTGCTCGACCACCTGGAACTCGACCGCACCGCTGTGCTCGGGCTTTCGATGGGCGGCTATATCGCCTTTGCGCTGCTGCGCCGCCACGCTGTGCGGGTCAGCGCACTCGTTCTGGCCGACACCAAGGCCGGTGCCGACAGCGATGAGGCTAAGGCCAAGCGTACCGAGAACGCCGCTGTGGCAATGGCTCAGGGCCAGGCCGCGATCGCCGAGCGCGTGCTGCCCACGCTGCTTTCGCCGGATGCGCCGGATTCGCTCCGGGCGCATGTGCGCGAGCTGATCGACGCGAACAGCCGCGAGGGCATTGCCGCCGCGCTACGATCCATGGCTCGCCGCCCCGATTCGAGCGATATGCTGGCGGGCATCGCCGTGCCAACGGCCGTGATTGTGGGAGAGCACGATACGCTCACGCCGCCCAGTGAATCCGAGCATCTGGCTTCCTCTATCCCCGGCGCAACGCTGACCGTTATCCCCGGCGCGGCGCACATTTCGAACCTGGAGCAGCCAGAAGCATTCAACTCGGCGCTGCTACAGTTTTTTGCCTAGTGTCTGCTGTGCTATAACGCGGGCTAGGATGCGTCTTGATGCGCTCCTAGCCCTTTTAGGGGTTCGCCGTCAATCGAAAAAACCGCCTGTGGCAGTGGCCACTCCGATAAAGCTGAAT
>JACMIM010000535.1 GCA_014381165.1 Roseiflexaceae bacterium | reverse complement strand
CCCAAGAACCCCCCCCTGCTAATTTCACAAAACCGGTAGAATCGCTCTATTGAATTATACGGCCCGCGCTACCGTTGCAAAGCCGCTGAATCGTTGGCTCAATACGTCCTGAATACTGGCATAGGTTTGTACGGTTCCCAGGCCGATATCGATTTCGACGAACGCTTGCGCATTGCGCGCAGTAAAGCCAGTTATCATCACCTCTGCGCCAAGCAGCTGGAGCGATTGGGCAAGCCGCACGATGCCAGCCGCAGCTGCGCGGTCGATTACCGGCACACCAGTTACATCGACCAACACATGAGAAACTCGGTTCTTGGCGACTTGCTCAAGCAGCTGGGTCGTGATGCTGTCAAGGCGTTGGCTGTCGAGGTGGCTGATCAGTGGCAGCACCAGCACCCCCGGCAGCACCGGAATGGTTGGCACCTCAAGATCCTGAATCACCTCCAGCAAGCGATGTTGTTGGGCTACCTGCACGGCTAGATCTGCATTAAGCGCCGCCATTCCTACCTGTGCTTGTTCAGCATCTTCTGCACGCACCTGGGCAACGTTTGCGATCTGTTGCAAGCGCCCACTTGACGATATACTAACCATAACGATCGCAGCCAGACACGAGATCACAAACACAATTTGTAACGCGACAACCCAGTTTGCGCCTTCCGGCAGGGCGATGCGCGTGAACCACCCCAGGTGTTCGCCTAGAGACAGCACGGCTGAAAGCGCCGCGCCGGCCAGGCCAGGAATAATTGCCGAACGCGGGCTGATCAGTTGAGCGCTCAGAAAGATCAGCAGCGCAGTGATCACGGCAAGTAACCCAGGCAGGCCTACCACCGCCATAACAGGCGCAGCGATAATCAGCGTCGCCACGATGTAGAATTGAGCGCCAGTGCGTAGGCGCTGCCGCGCGCAGAGCCAAAGGCTGAGTTCGATTACAACATACTCACACAGCACCGCACCAATGATCAGCGAGACTTGAAGCGTGCGTGCCGCCGGGAAGATCAAGCTACCGAGCAGCAGCGCCGCTACGATGAGCACGGTGATACGCGCAATTTTAAGATTGGTTTGAAATAGCTCGAGCTGTGCCTGCTCGTACACCGAGGGCTGAAGCGCTTGTTTGGTTATCATGACATGCCCCGATTGAATGATACAAGTTATGTGGCTACGTTTTCAGCGGGTTTCTACGAACACACCGCACGATCTATTATGTGGCAGGCCGCCCTGTGGCGAGCAGCCTCGCCAGCGCGCCGATCACAATCGCGGGCCGCAGCTCGCGCATGCATGGGTGGCCATCGACAATGCACGGCTCGTTCTTGAAGCGGTTTTCGACACAGGCCCGGCACTTTACCGGCGTCTGCACCATCAGCGCATTGGGACGGCGTGGTGCCCACAGCCGCACTGGGCTAGCACCATCGCCGTCGGAGTCGTTGCCAAACACGCACACCGTCGGGCAGCCCACGGCGGCGGCGATATGCATTGGCCCAGCGTCGACCACCACGGCGGCGCGGGCCAGCTTGAACGCGCCGGCTAGCTCGGTCAGCTTGGTTTCGCCGCGCAAGTCGATCAACGCGGTTTCGCGCAGCAGCGTTTCCTCCAGGTTGCCCGCGTGGTAGCGCGCCCGCTCGATCGCCGGCTTATTGCCAACCACGCCCACGGCAAGGCCGCGCTCCGCGCACCACTCGATCAGGGCGCGCCAGTAGGCTGGCAACCACTGCTTGGCGCTGCGTGTCGCGGTCATGTGCAGGAGCACGTCCGGCACGGCAAATGGCGGCGGCTCGGATTCTACCTCGGTGAAGGCGTAATCGGTGGTCACATAGGCCATCTGGCAAAAAATCTCGGCGATTGCGTTACTGCGGAGCACATCCGGATAGCGCGCTGGAAAATCGGCATCGTTCCAGCCCTGGTCGCGCAGCATGCGGTCACGCGGCTCGTCGCCTGGCGGCATCTTGCGGCGAAAATCGGGCTGAAGCGACGCGCCGACCAGGTAGCGCGGGTTGGTCGCCGCCACCACCACCAGGTTCAGCTCACTAAACTCGTCGCAGTTGATGGCTAGCTCATACGGCCCAGCGGCCGCGCGCCGGGCGTGTACAAAGCCATTCAGCTCGCCCAGGTAATCCGCGCGTTCGCCATACAGCGCAAAGCGGGCGTCGATAAAGCGGCAGTGCTCCTCCAGATCGCGGGTGGTCTCGCCGCCGAAGAAATCGAGCGTGCAGTCGGGATACTTCTCCTTCAGGCCGCGCAGCAGCGGCGTGGTGACAACAAAATTCCCAACTTTGTCTGATCCAAACACGGCGATGTGCGGGCGTTCACCCAGCGGCTGATCAACGAAACGTTCCATACATCTCCCTTCCCAACGCAAGCCAGGGCTAGCTCCACGCCGGCCCAGGGTGGAATGTGTGAGAAGCAAGATTGTACCAGATGCGCTCATGGGTGAGGTGCAGAAAGCTGCTCGGTAGGCGATAGAGGCGGGGCGGCGCGCGCCATCAACTGCATGGCCTGGACGCCCTCTTGGAGTGTGGCGAACAAGCTGATCTCATGCCAGTTGAAGTTCTCGTGAATAATCGTCTCGGCCAGCTCAGGGCGCACTCCGCAGAGCGCAACGCGCGCGCCCATCAGCCGCACGCCACCCACAACCTGCCGCAGCGCGCGGGCCAGCGAAACGTCGAATGCCGATACGCCGGTCATATCGACCAGCACCATGCGAACGCGCGACGTTTCCACATGGCACAGCAGCCGCTCGACCAGCTTGGGGCTGCGCAGCGCGTCGAAGGTGCCGATCAGCGGCAGCACGGTGATCTCCTGTGTGATCGGAATGAGCGGTAGTGACAAGTTGTTGATCACCTCGTCGCGCTGCTGAACTTCGCGCAGACTGGCCTCGAGGTCGGCGGCGCGTACTCTCAGCTGATCGCGCGAATCGGCCAGCGCCGCCGACTGGCGCTCCACCAGCGTGATATCGCGCAGCAGCATGAGCTGCCGCGCCACTGGATCGCCGCTGACCGTAGCCTCAGTGATTTCCAGCGTGGTCGGCCCACTGGTCAGCCGGCCGCGCCGCCCATCGCTTTCACCCTGTACCTGTGTGCTGTGAAATCCAGCAGCCGCGATCAGATCGGCCAGCAGCGGCTGCTGGCCATTGCTGGCGTGCAGCAACCGTAATGCGGCGCTGTTGGCATAACGTACCCTGGCGGCATCATCGAGCACCAGCAGGCCATCGGGCAAACTGTTGATTGCGGCTTGGAGCACCTGATTGGAAGGCCGGAACGACTCCGAGCGCTGGGTGGCCCAGGCCAACACCAGAAACACCGGCAGTTGGCCGACATAGATCAGCAGCCGCGCCAGCTCGCTGAGCTGGCCGTTGGAGCCATTCAGGCTGCTGATCACCAGGCTGGCGATCATAGCCAGCACCAGCCCACTGCCCAGCCTGCGCCAGCGTGGCTCGCGCACCGCTACCACCGCCGCGATCACAATCGGCACAATCCGGCCGATCATGAACAAGAAGATCAAGATCAGCGAGTATCTACCGCCCAGCAGCCGATAACCGCCCCCGATATCGGGCGCGACCCCGCCGTAGAACCAGCCTAGCCCAAGCAGACTATCGATCGCAAGCAGCGCGATCGCCAGCAGATAGGGCGCACTGATCAGGCGGCGTACCAGCGGCTGGTCGAAGCGCTGTGGGATAAACAGCGCCATGATCAGCCAGGTTAGCAACACGCTGCTCCAGGCCAATCCCAAAATCGTACCAATGTACGCGCCGGAGGCCCAGGTCGCGTCTGGCGCAGTCAGGCGCACAATTCCGCTGACCACCGAGACCAGCCCGGCCACCAGAAAGCCAGCCAGCAGCCGGTTGAGCCGCCCGTCGCTATTTTGTGCCAGCACTAGTGTTGCTAGTGCGACCAGAAACATCAAAATTGGCAGCAGCAGATACGCAACCATGACCGCCTCCATGTTAAGAACCGCCGTCTCAATCTACCACGCCACGCGGGGCACAAGCGTAGCATGAAGTTGACAAAGCAGAAGCAGAATGGCACAATCGGGCTGGTATCTTGACGCACACGAGAAGGAGCTGACCATGCCGCAGGAGCGCGCCGAAGCCTTCGATTTCTGGGGACCGAAGACACTGATCGGGCCGCAACTCAAGCCGGGAGATCAAGCTCCTGAGTTTTCGCTGATCAACGGCAAGGGCGAGACGGTAACAAGCCAGAGCTTCGCCGGCCAACCCATGCTGATCAGTGTAGTACCATCGCTGGAAACTGGCGTCTGCTCGACGCAAACGCGCCGCTTCGACAAGGAACTTGCAAGCTACGCTGGCCAGGTTGCGCTTGTGACAGTGAGCGCCGACCTGCCGTTTACCCAGAACCGCTGGGTCAATGCCGAGGGTGTCGAGAACCAGACGGTGCTGTCCGATCACCGCGACATGAGCTTTGGCGACGCTTACGGTACGCATGTCAAAGAGCTGAGGCTGGACAGCCGGGCCGTGTTCGTGATCGGCAAGGATGGCACAGTACGCTACGCCGAGTATGTGCCGAACGGCGGCAACGAGCCAAATTACCAGGCCGCGTTGGCAGCGGTGAAGGAAGCAACCGCATCGTAACCAGATGACACGGTGACAAGATGACACGATGACACGGTGACAAGATGACAAGATGACTACCGCTCTTGTCGTATTGTGGTTTTGGGATAGCGTGGTGCGCCGCCACCACGGCCACCGGATGAATCCGGCGTCTGATACGCCAAAACGCGCTGAAGCGCGTTGCACGGCACGACCGCGCTTCAGTACATTTCAGTGTCGTCTTGTCGTCTTGTCGTCTTGTCACCCTGTCACCGTGTCACCCTGT
>JACMIM010000534.1 GCA_014381165.1 Roseiflexaceae bacterium | reverse complement strand
GTGATTACCTGCTGGAGGATGGCGTCATGCCGCGCGAGCGCCTGCGCCATTGCCTGCGGATGCGTTTCCCACATCGTCGTGCTGCCCACGATGTCGGTAAACAGAAAGGTAAGAGTACCTTCTGGGAGGGCTGGTGGTGCCACGAGAACTGGAAGCGCAGGCGATGCCGTACGAACCGCCAGAGATGATGCCGCAGGCGCAGATGTAGCCGCCAGCATCGTCGCAGCGTGGTTGAGTCGGTCGAGCGTCAGATCTTGCGCCTTGCCGAGATACACTCGATGCAGGGTACCGTGGGACGTGCGATAGGCTTTCCAATACCCGTCGCCGCGAGCCTGGCGTTCCTTGCGGGCGGTGAAGTGCCCGGATGGGCTCCGAAACGCGAATGTCGTCGCGTGCTCCAGCCAGGCAAACCAGGCCGGCGTGTTCACGGAAATCGGGCTGGCATCGCTTTCAGAGAGAACCAAGGTGGCGCCATCTACCAGCGCGGTCGTGCGCGCCATGCGAGTGCCTTCCGCTACGCGTTGCGTTATGTTAGGGATGTTATGGTAGCAGTATAGGGTGGGTTGGGGAAGAGTGCAAGTCGAATCAAGCAATGTCAACACCCTGAGTCGTGCGCCAATACACACCTGCGGGTCGTGGGTGTGAGCACACATGTGCGGCCGTGCCAAATACTATGTGTGTACGGCATTCCTGTAGCGTGCTATCATGAACGCATCCAATCCTATGCATCGGTACTGTTTTGAAGTCCAAAGAGCGATACACAATCATCTCTGGCCGCATCCCTGCGCTGGTTGAGATGGCAGAAGTAGAGCATAGAGCAGACCGGTGGCTGCATTTGGCGCGGCTCCAAACCGAACACGACACCCTATGGTCCGCGATCACGTGGGCGCTCGGCAATGACGACGCGGATGTGATCGTGCGGCTGGCGCAGGGATCGACGAAACCTGTGGCGCGGCTGCTCAGCACCGCAGCGGCATGGCTCGATGCATGCGGCACGATCATCGATCAAACCGAGCGGGCCGACCATGACGACTCCATCGTCGCCACTCACGCTACCTCGGCGACGAGATCTTTGCGGCAGCATAGGCCAGGCGGCCGACCAAGTAATGCCGCTGGAGCAGATTCTTGTCCAACTCGTCGCTGCTCGTGCGTGATCTGCGCGCCAGACAGTGCCCCTGGATCGGCGACCGACGCGGATATCGATCTGTGAAGCGAGGCTCGCGATGACACGGCCTGTGTTTGGTATGGCACTTGCCCTCCTGATCGTGCTGACGGCGTGTGGTGGTGCGCCTGCGGTGCCGCCTCCTACTGCACTCGTACCCCAGGTGCCCACCACCGCTGCTCCAGATGCACCTGTGCTGCCCACTGCATCTGTGTTCCCTACCACAAGTATCAGCACGACGCCCGTGGCAACCGCGTTGCCCGAGGCACTTGCGACTAGCCCCTTGCACGATGTCCCGCGCAACCGCACGCTCGTGCTCGGTTGGGGTATAAGGTCGCCGATCGGGGTGACTAATCCGTGGGCCGTGCCGGGGTACACGCACCAGGAGGGCAACAATCTGCTCTGGGAAGGGCTGGCCTACTACGCCATCTTCGCCGACAAGGACATTCCCTGGCTCGCCGACAGTATGGAGTACACCAAGCCCGACTTCACCGAATTGACGATCAAACTGAATACGCAGGCCACCTGGAGCGATGGCGTGCCAATCACGTCGAACGACGTGATCTTCACCTTCGAAGGGCAGCTGAAGAACGACAAGCTGCCCTACCACGCTCAGTTCAAGCAGTTCGTGCAGGACATCAAGGCCGTCGACGACCAGACCGTCGTCGTGACGTTCAAGATCCCGGCGCCGCGCTTCAAATTTGAAGTCCTGACGCTCAAGTTCGACACTGGCATCCCGATTGTCCCCGCGCATGTACTCGGCACGCAGGCCGACGTGAACGACTTCGCCGGCGGCCTGGCCATGCCCCACTCCGGCCCGTATACCCTGGTGCTGTGGGATATGAACCAGAAGATCTTCGACCTGCGCGCGGACTGGTGGGCGATCAAAGCTGGCCGCGCGCTGCTGCCGGATGTCAAGCGCGTGACCTTGGTCAACACCGGCACACAGGACATCAACATACTCGCTCAGCGCATCGTGAACAATGAATTCGACTCGTCGACCACGATGCCTGCTGCGGTAATCGGCAACATTCTCGAGCAGAACGCCAAGATCACCAGCTACACTGGCAAGGAGCCACCGTATGGCAACCTGGACTGGTGGCCGGTCTCGCTGTGGATGAACACACAACTCGCGCCTTACAACGATGTGCGCGTGCGCCGTGCCATCAGCCTGGCAATCGACCGCGACACGCTTGACGAAGTTCTGTACGAGGGTGCGAAGGTCACGACGATCTATCCATTTCCGCTCTACCCCGGCCTTCAGCGGTTCGTCGATAGCCCGGCGGTCAAGGCACTGGAGGCGACGTATCAGCCGCGCAGGTTCGATCTGGAGGCGAGCGCCACGCTCATGACTGATGCCGGCTTTACCAAGAACGCCGACGGGCTGTGGCAAAAGAACGGCCAGACGGTCAACGCCACCATCAATGGCTTTGCAGCGTATCAGGCCGACATCGCGCCGCTTCTGGTTGAAATGCTGAAGGCGGGCGGGTTCGATGCCTCTGCCTACCTCGGCGTTGATGCATACCAGCGCATGCGCGACGGCCAGCCCGGCCTGTATCTGTACGGTCACGGCGCGAGCCTGACCGATCCCTACGCCACGCTCGACATGTATCATAGCCGCTACAGCCGGCCAGCTAGCCAGCCGGCCGTCGACGGCGACTGGTCGCGCTACGCCAACCCGGTCTACGACACGCTGCTCGACGACATGGCACCACGGTCTCCCGACGATCCGATCTACCAGGCCGACGCCGCCAAGGCGCTGGAGATCTACTGGAAGGATCAGATCGACATCCCAGTGATCGAGTGGCTGCACCGCATCCCCTACAACCAGACCTACTGGGTCAACTGGCCAACGGAGGCGAACCCGGCCGGTGGCACCAACGCCGCGTTCTGGGCACATACAGGAATGTTCGTGATCACGCAGCTGAAGGCAGCTCAGTAGCACAAGAGGTGAGCGGGTTGGACAATGCACCGCTGCGCTGATGATGCAGACCTTATTTCAGGCCACGACCCTCCTCCTGCTCACGATATGGAACAACGGCACGCCGCGCCTTCCATAAACCCGCGGAAAAAGCTGGAACGGATGCGGATAAAGGCTGCGGGTCACCGCCTCCACTTCAGCGAGAATAGAATCGATCTTTTCGATCACCACTGGGTCGGCGCTGCCCGC
>JACMIM010000533.1 GCA_014381165.1 Roseiflexaceae bacterium | reverse complement strand
TGAGGTCAAGCGATGCGCCAGAGTATACCATATTGCTAGGGCTAAGGGCTAAGGGCTGAGGGCTGAAGGTGTGGCGTACACATTTGCGCCGCCGCCACGGCCACCGGATGTATCCGGCGTCTGCTATGCCGAAACGCGCTTCAGCGCGTTTTGTATAGCAGCAGCGGGTTTCAACGCGCGCTTTCTTGCAACAGGAGGCGCAATTGAATATGGTACAATTTATCTGAGTAACCGCCAGCTACGACCGCGTAGCGAGGAGCGTCCATGCGCGACGAAATAACCAGTATTGCGATCGAAGATTACCTGACTGGGCTGATGCCAGAGCGCCCGGAAGCGTTTGCTACCCTCGAGCGCAACGCCCATGAGCACGGCTGGCCGCTGGTCGGCCCGGTGCAGGGCCAATTTCTGTATCTCCTGGCCAAGAGCAGCGGCGCGCGCGATGCGCTGGAGATCGGCACGGCCACTGGCTACGCAGCCATGTGGCTGCTCAAGGCGATCGCTGCGAACGGCGGCATGCTTGAGGCGATCGAGCGCCGGCCCGACCGGATCGCGCTTGCCCAGTCCTCGATCGCCAGCGCTGGCTTCAGTGCGCACTTTCGTGTGTACCAGGGCGAGTGGTTCAGCCAGCTCTCGCTGCTGACCAACACCTACGATCTGATCTTCCTCGACATCCTTCGCAACTTGACAAACGAGGTCGATAGTCTGCGTGCGCTCGATCTGTGCGTGCCGCTGATCCGCCCTGGCGGCCTGCTGATCGTCGACAATGTGCTCTGCAGCGGGCTGGTGCTGGAGGACGACCCCGCGCCGATCGTGCGCGGCATCCAGCAGTTCAACCGCGCGATTATGCGCCACCCTGAGTTCGAGTCGGTCATTCTGCCGGTCCGCGATGGCGTGGCCTTGTGTCGTAAGCGCGATTCATAATTGCAGATTGTCGATTGCCGATTATTCTGCAATCTGCAATCGACAATCTGCAATCTGCAATCCTCACATGCCTGTCCAATCTGATGCCAAGCAGCGCGCTGGTGAGCTGACGCTGCTAAATACGCTCGCGCTGGCGCTCAACCGGGCCGACGACGTGCGCGACACGCTGGAAACTGCGCTGCGCCATACAATCGCGCTGATGGGCCTGAACAGTGGCTGGATCTTCCTGCGCGATGAAAGCGGCGTGTTTCGGCTGCTCGCCCGCGCCGGCTTGCCCCCAGCGATCGAGTACCCCGGCCGGGCTTGGAACGACACCTGCGAGTGCCAAAACCTGTGCGATGCAGGCGGCATGACGAAGTCCTTCAACCTGGTGCGCTGCAGCCGGCTGCGCTATGCGGTGGGTGATAAGCGCAGCCTGTACAAGCACGCCTCGGTGCCGATTAAGTTGGGCGATGCAACGCTGGGTATCCTGAATGTCGCGACAACTGAGTTTGGCCAGTTCACGGTCGCGCAGACCCAGCTGCTTTCGATGATCGGCCTGATGATCGGTGTGGCGATCAGCCAGGTGCGGCTCAACGCCCAGGTGCGCGGTCGGCGCGCGCAGGAGCAGGCCGCGCTGCTGCAGCTTTCGCAGGATTTGCTCGATACTGCTGCGATCGAATCGGCGCTCCAGCGGCTTGTGCGGGTGGGCGCGCGGCTGCTGGAAGCCGAGGCCTGCGCATTCATCGCGGCGGATGAAGCCAGTGGCCGGGCCATGCTCCAGGCCGCGCACGGCTGGCGCTTTCTGCCGCCCGCCGGCCTGCCGGTGCCAGTCGATACCCGCAACCCGCATCTGTGGTATCTGCCGGAGCAATCTACCGATCTACCGAGCGCGGCGCTTGATGCGCTGCCACAGATGCTGGCCGCGCAAGGCTTCCATGGGCATATGGCCAAAGAGGTGCTCATGGGTGGCGCGCCGGTGGGCCTGCTGATGCTGAACACGCGCGGCCCACGCCAGTTCACCGAGGAAGACGCCCAGTTGCTGGCTATCCTGGCTAATCAGGCCGCGCAGGCCTTCGACCGTGAGCGCCTCCAGCAGGAAGTCAACGAGCGGCGGCGGCTTGAGCGCGAACTCGACATCGCCCGCGAAATTCAGGCCAGCTTTCTACCAGACTGCTGCCCAAGCGTGCCCGGCTATGATATCGCTGCGTTCTATCGCGCCGCACGCCAGATCGGCGGCGACTTCTATGATTTCATCACGCTCGATGGCGCAGAGGACGATGACGGGCGGCGGCGGCTTGGCGTTGTGATCGCCGATGTCACCGACAAAGGCGTGCCCGCCGCGTTGTTCATGGCGCTTTCACGCACGGTGCTGCGCGCTACCGCCCTGGGCAGCCGCCGCCGCGCGCCCGCCGAGGTGCTGGCCTTCGCTAACAAGCTCATCCTAGCCGATTCGCGGGCGGGCCTGTTCGTGACCACGTTCTATGGCGTGCTCGACCCGCAGACCGGCGCGTTCACCTATGCCAATGGTGGCCATAACTACCCGCTGCTGTACCACGCAGCCACTGGCGAAGTCGAGCCGCTCCAAGCGCTGGGCCTGGTTCTGGGCGTGATGCCGGATCCGCGCTTCGAGGAGCGGCGCGTCACGCTCGCGCCCGGCGATGTGCTCTGCCTGTATACCGATGGTGTGACCGAGGCGATGAACAGCCGCCGCCAGCTCTTCGAAGAGCATCGCCTGATCGACGTGTTACGCGCCAGCCACCAGCTGCCCGCCGAGCAAATTATCGAGCGCATCCTCGCCGCCGTCGCCCGCTTCACGGCTGGCGCTCCACAGACCGACGATATCACGCTGGTAATTATCAAAGCAAGCGGCTAGCGTTGGGGTACGGCATGTTGGGGCACGGCATGCCGTACCCCAACGCTAGCCCTTCCTCATGGCTGTCCCATCAGCGGCAGGCTCAGGTGGCGCGCGGGCACGATCCGGGCGCGAGTCAGCGGGTCGCCCAGCAGCAGATACGTCCACACGGCGTCGCGCTCGCTGGTGCTGAGGAGTTCGCCAATGCTCGCTTGGGAAAGCGCACCCAGCGTTGCCTGTTCGCGCGGTGCAGCCCACAGCGCCCGGTAGAAACCACGTTGAAGCGCCGCGTGGCCGGGCAGCAGCCCATTGCCGCTCGACCCCCAGGTGGCGATCGCGCCGCCGTCCTCCTTCAGCACCAGCCGCTCGTCGATCGATGTGCTTGGCGTGTTTGGAATGTGGAACATGCTGGTCGCGCAGGTGAGCGACAGCACGATCGGCATGCGGTCGCCATTGCGCAGCCCGTCGGGATCGTACAAACTCAAGAGCGTGCCGCCGCTTAGGTCGGTCGAGGCCCATTGGTAGATGCTGCCGTGGCCGATGTAATTGACTGCGCCCGCGCCCCGGTTGAGCGCGCCCAGCGAGCGGGCGTAGACATTCTCAGCGGTGTCGCCCGCCTCGGGCGTGTAACGGATAAACGGCGTGGCAATGTTGGCCGGCTGGAGCGCGATGCCCTCGGCGGCGGCGGCGGAGAATTGGTTGCCAGGCTCATCGTCGTCGGCGATAAACACCACCGCCGAGGCGCTGCCAAGCTCGAGCGGGCCGGTTTCGTAGCGCAGGATTTTGGCCACCAGCTTGGCCAGTTGCGCCGCGTCCTTGACCGGCAGGCGGCCAAGCATGACATCGGGGCGCATGATCTCAGGGCGCTGGTCGGCCTGTGGGTCGTCGCCGTCGAGCTGCGCGTAGCAGGCCTCGCAGGCGCTTTCGCCAACGATATCGACCGGGGCCAGATACGGCGGAATAATATCGAGGTTGCGCGCGGCATCATAGCGCGGTTGGGCGTCGGGCTGAAAATTGCGGCCCTGGCTGAATGGGTCGACCGTGCCATCGCCAACCAGCGTGACGGCCACAAGCGGGCTTCCATCGCTGGCAGCGGCCTGCAAAAAGTTGCGGATGGCGCGTGGATCGATGTTGCCATAGCTCCAACGATCATACAGCGGCTGCGGATCGACCGCAGCCACGCTGTAGCCCTGTGCGCTCCGGTGGGCCAGCAGCGGGGCCAGCGCCGCGTGGAATGCTGACGGTGCGATGTAAACAACCTGAGCTGCCAATGCGCTGGAAAGATCGACGGGCGGCGCAGGCTGAACCCCTGGCGTGTGCGCGCTGCCGGCGGCGGCGATCAGGTAGCTGCGGCCTGCCTCGCTTTGAAAGCTGGCGTCGGGCGGCAGGGAAAGGCGCAACGGGGCGGCAGGGTTGGTGATATCGTACAGCGGCGTGCTGGTCGGCAACCCAGCGATCTGATAGCGCCCGGCCTCGGGTGTCGCGAAGCTGGCGGCGCTGCCAGTGAAACGCAGCTCAACCGGCAGTTCCCAGGCGATCTCGTCGATCAGCAGGCCCAGTGCGCGTGGCTCTGGCACGCTGATCTCAACCTCCGCGCCGCCCTGATCGAGCTGAAAGTTCTGCCGCCAGTTGCGTGTCGTCGCGCAGACCTGGCTGGCCGTGCTTTCGAACCATGTCTGAACCGTGGCCGCGCCACCGCTGCGCAGTTGAAGCGCGTGCGTGCCGCATGTGAGTGAGGTTCCGGCCACTGTGTAGCGCGCCACGCCGCTGGCCGGCGGCAGGGTTGGCGCAAGCGCGGCGGTCAGGTTGAGATCAGGCTGCGAATCGGCGAATGATGTCGGCAGCTGCTTGGCAAACCAGTGGTCGCGGTCGGCCCCGCCGAAGCGCGAATCATAGGCGCGCGGCTGCCGCCAGATGCCACGCTCGGTTGCGGCGGTGCGGGCTGCACCTACGCCGGTGGCGGGCGTGATTGCCGGAATGCGCAGCCCGGCCCCGCCACTCACCAGCCAGTAGGTGTCGGCGTTGTTCCAGCGCCAGTAGGTCTTCTCGTTGTTGGCGCGCTCGCCTGGGTCGGGCGCGTAGAAGCGGAGCGTGTCGCCAGCGCTCAGGCGGCCATCACCGTCGTCGGCAAGCTCCAGCGGCACCTCGACACCATTGCGCCAAAGCCGCAGTACATCAAGCTCCACTGCGGGCGCGCCGGCGGTTAGCAGAAGTGCGCCGTTCAGCTCCTGTATTCCACGCGATCGTATGATTAGTTTCACAGCCTGCTGGTCGACTAGCGGATTCTGCGCTGGACTGGCTGCGCTGGCTTGGGCGGGCAAGGCGGGTGTGCCGGCGCTCATGGCGAGCAGACAGGCAAGGGCGGCGCACAAACGACGCATGACGAACCTTCCTTTGTGTGTTGCGAACGCGCGTGAGCACAAAGCGGGGGCTGGGGCGCAGCCCCCAAAAAACACCTCGCCCTTTTTTACGAATCCATACGAACGCGCGTGAGCACAAAGCGGGGGGCTGGGGCGCAGCCCCCAAAAAAACACCTCGCCCTTTT
>JACMIM010000532.1 GCA_014381165.1 Roseiflexaceae bacterium | reverse complement strand
TTAGCCCTCAGCCCTTAGCCAATGCACCCTTGGGTTGATCCTTAGCCCTTAGCCCTCAACCCTTAGCCCTTAGCCATGCGCCCGCGCGCGCCGCGTGGTACAATTCGCAACATTCAAGATTGACCAGAGCTAGCGCGGAGCGTTGCATGCGTGTCTCATTTATCTACCCCGCCGCGCTCACGCTGCTGGTGTTGCTGCCGCTTCTCTGGGCGCTGGCGTTCGCGCTGCCTCGCCGCCTCGCCGCCTCGCGCTTTTGGTCGTCGCTGGCGGTGCGCTCAGCGCTACTTGGGGTGCTGGTGTTGTCGCTGGCTGGCGCACAGGTGGTGCGCCCCGTTGAATCGCTGACCACTGTGTTTCTGCTCGATGCCTCTGATTCGGTCTCGCCCTCGCTGCGTGCTCGCGCCGAAGCCTTTATTCAAGCTGCGCTCCAGGCCATGCGCCCGGGCGACCAAGCGGCCGTCGTGATCTTTGGCGAGAATGCGCTGGTCGAGCGCGCACCTAGTCCCCAGCTAACACTTGATCAGATTGCCTCGATCCCAGTGGTGGCGCGCACCAATATTCAGGACGCCATACAGCTTGGCTTGGCCCTGTTCCCAGCTGATGCCCAGAAGCGGATTGTCCTGCTTTCAGATGGCGGGCAAAACACCGGCGACGCGCTTTCCGCCGCGTACATGGCCCAAACCCGTGCGATTCCTATTAGTTATGTCACCCTGAGCGCCCGTATTGATGATGATGTGTTGGTAAGCGAGCTACGCGCGCCCACCGCCGCCCGTATCGGCCAGCAGGTCGAGCTGATAGCCCACGTGGAGAGTTCGTTCGCCGAGCCAGCACGGCTGCGCTTGTTCAGCGGCGAGAATCTGCTGGCCGACCAACAGGCTGAACTGGTGATTGGCCGCAACGAATTTCGCTTCACTGTCGAGGCTGAACGGCAGGGCTTCGAGCGCTTTCGCGTGGAGATCGCATCGGCTCGTGATGGGCGCGCACAGAATAATCAGGCCGAAGCGCTGATTCGAGTCGCCGGTGAGCCGCGCGTGCTGCTGGTCGAGGGCGAACCCGGCGAAGCGCGCAACTTCGCCGATGCGCTGCAAGCCGCCGGTATCAGCGCCGCAACAATCGCACCCCCAGCCGTACCAGCTGACCTAGCCGGCCTAAGCGAGTATGAGTCGATCGCACTGATCAATGTGCCCGCCTCGGCACTGCCGATCGAGACGCTCGCCAGCTTACCAGCCTATGTGCGCGATCTCGGGCGTGGGCTGCTGATGGTCGGCGGCGACCGCTCGTATGGGCTTGGCGGCTATGGCGATACGCCGCTTGAGCAGGCGCTGCCGGTGTATATGGATGTGCGCAACCGCGAGGAGCGCCCTGATCTTGCGCTGGTGTTCGTGATCGATAAATCCGGCAGCATGGACTCCTGCCATTGCTCAGGACCAAGCCGACAGAATTCACAGATTTCGCGCGGTGGCACGCCCAAGCTCGATATCGCCAAACAAGCCGTGGCCGAGGCCGCAGCCATGTTGCAGCCGCGTGACACGCTTGGCGTGGTGACATTCAACAATGTGGCCTCCTGGGCCGTGCAAGTGGGGCAGGGTCAGAGCCAGGAACAGATCACCAGCGCGCTGGCCCCAATTTCGCCCACTGGCGGCACCAATGTGCGCGCAGGCCTCCAGGCTGCCGAGCAGGCACTCACCGAGGCCGACGCACGCATCAAGCACGCCATTCTGCTCACCGATGGCTGGTCGAGCGGCGGCGACAACCTGGATATCGCCGAGCGCATGCGCGAGAACGGCATCACGCTGTCGGTGGTGGCGGCGGGCAGTGGCTCCGCCGAGTACCTGGCTCAAATTGCGACCGCTGGCGGCGGGCGCTACTATCCCGCCGCGACGATCGAAGAGGTACCGCAAATATTCGTCCAGGAGACGATCACTGCGGCAGGCAATTATTTGATCGAGGAACCGTTTACGCCCGCCTTCGCCGCACCCAGCCCGCTGTTGGAAGGCCTACAGAGCGGCCTGCCGCAGTTGTATGGCTACAATGGCACCACGCCAAAGGACACCGCCGCTGTCGACCTGATCGGCCTCGACGACGCGCCAATTCTGGCCCATTGGCAGTTCGGGCTTGGTCGCAGTGTGGCCTGGACAAGTGATCTGCAAGGCAAATGGGCCAAGGACTGGGTGCGCTGGGCCGGCTTTCCACAGTTTGCCGCCCAGCTAGTCGGCTGGACGCTGCCAAATGCAAACGCCGGCAGCTTCGACACAGCATTTGTCAACCAGGGCGGCCAAACGGTCGTCAATGTGCAGGTGCCAGAGCAACAGCGCGAGAACCTGGCGCTTTCAGCGCGCATTGTCAGCGGCGACGGCGCGACGCAAGAGCTGCCATTTGCCCAAGTTGGGCCTGGCGAATACCGTGCGGCGATCAGCAACCCCGTGCAAGGCACGTATCTGATTCAGGTGGTTGGCCAGCGCGATGGTCGGGTGATCGTGCAGGAAACGTCGGGTCTAGTCGTGCCATACTCGCCAGAGTATCGCCCCGGCCAAAGCGACCCGGCGCTGCTGGCCGAGCTTGCGCGGGTTTCTGGCGGTGCGCAGCTAGGCGACCCAGCCGCAGCCTTTGCGCCGCTAGCTGGAGCTGTGACTAGCGCCCAGGAGATCAGCCTACCGCTACTGCTCGTAGCGCTGCTCCTGCTGCCCTTCGATATCGCGCTGCGCCGCGTGGTACT
>JACMIM010000531.1 GCA_014381165.1 Roseiflexaceae bacterium | reverse complement strand
TGATTCGGGATCAGATATTGGCAGTCTCACCGCTGCGCAGCTGCTGGTACAGCACCATTGTCTCCGGCGCAGGGTCGGCGTCGATCTCGGCCCGGAGCGTTTCGACGAGCGACTGGTAGTGGCGCAGGGCCTGGCCGCGTTCGCCCTGGCGCGCGTAGCAGCGCATTAGCCCGCGATGGGCTTCCTCCAGCAGGCTGTCGTGGACGATCGCGCGACGATAGACTGCGGCGGCCTCCGCATGGCGGTCACCACCAGCTAACAGCTTGCCAAGCAGCAGCAGCGCTCCCTGGTAGCGCTCGCGCAGCGCTCGCTGGCGCGGGAAGTGCCAGTCATCCGCGTTTTCCTGAAGGTAATCACCTTGGTAGAGGCCAAGCGCCTCCTCCAGATGGCCGATCGCGCGAGCCGGGTCAGTGTTCTCATTTTGATGCGCCGTGTGGAGATGCGCCTCAAAGACCTCCACATCATACCAGTAGGGCAGCCCACGGTTGAATGCGTAGCCCGCCTGGTCGCGGACAACCCAGTCGGCGCGGCCGAGCGCCTGGCGCAGGTGGTGCAGGGTGCGGTGAAAGTTGCTGCGTAGTTGGGAGGGTGCCGCGTCGGGCCAGAAGTCCAGGCCGATTTGCTCCTTGGTTCGCCTGCGGTGGCACAGCAGGTGGAACAGCAGATCGCGTGGCTGCGCGTAGCCCCAGTCGGCGGCGGCGAGCGATTGGCCGCCGCGCTCAACTCGCGCTGAACCCAGCGCAAAGATGCGCAGCTCGTATTGGGTGGCGAGCACCGATGATGATCGGGGACGTTCGACACTCGGCACGTGGCACTCGGTGCCCGGTAGCAGCGCAAAGGCGATCGCCTGCTCAGGTGTCATTGCCCGCCCTTCAGCCCAAATCGTCGCGCCAATCGGCCCCAAGGCTGCGCGCACCTGCGCCACAGCAGGGGCGTAGTCGGGCCGATGGAACTCCGGTACGGCTGCGCCGATTGTTTCACGCAGCGCTTCGGCTGCGCTGAAAAGACGAGCTGCACCTGTAGCGTCACCTTGCCGACAGAGTGCTATGGCCATGTCCTCAAGGCAGCGGGACGTCGACCAGGTATCGTCTAGGCTCGCGCACAGCTTCAGACTCTCCCGGCAGTGGAGCACTGCGCGGTCATAATCCCCCTGCCTGAGGGCGGTATTAGACAGCTCCCCCAGTGCCACGACCAGCGTCCATGGCTCGCCTAGCTCCCGGAAGAGCGCGATGCTCTCCTCGTAGCATCCCAAGGCCTCGGCGTAGCGTTCCTGTGCCCGCGCCACGTTGCCTAGGCCCACGAACGCAAAGCCCAGCCGCCACGGCTCGCCCAGCCTACGCGCGATCGCCAGGCACTCTTCCGCCAGCGGGCGGGCGCCGACAACATCGCCCTGTCCCAACACAGCATAGCCGAGAAAAAACAGCGCGTGTCCAAGGCCATCCAGGTCATCCAACTTGCGCCAGAGCGCAAGGCTCTGCTCCAGCCAGGCTCGCGCAGGAATGAGGTCGCCCTGCCACCAGGCGATCCACCCAATGCCATAGAGCGCCTTGCCGATCACAGATTGTAGAGGGCAGCTTGCAGGTTGATCCAAGTCACGGTAATCTGCGATCTCTGATCCGTTATGACTCAAGGCCGCCTCAAGCCAGCCGCGCCCTTCGTTCCAGTAGCCGCTGTAGCCCCAAAACGAGCAGCAGGCGCTCGCCAATCGCAGCTGCAGCGGCGCATCGCCAATCGCAGCGGCCCAACGCAGCGCTGCGCGCACATTGTCGTGATCCGGCTCCAGCCGTGCCAGCCAGGCGCGCCGGGCCGAGCTGCTAAAATGTGGTTCGGCGCTCTGCAACAGGCGCAGGAGATACGCCACATGCGCGCGCTGCAATTCGGCGCACTCCGACGAGATCTGTAGGCGCGCGCCGGCATATTGGCGCACCAGCTCGAGCATCCGATAGCGTGTCCCGCTGCTATGTTCGACCATCACAACCAACGATTTGTCGATCAGCTGCGCGAGGAGATTCAGCACATCGCCCCTATCGATGCCAAGGCCCCCGCAGACCGCCTCAGCCGCCTCAAGCGTCCACCCGCCCGCGAACACCGCCAGCCGACGGAACAGCGCCCGCTCGCCCTCATCGAGCAAGGCGTAGCTCCACTCGACCGCCGCTTAGATTGTCTGATGCCGTCGCAGCGTCGTTCGGCTTCCGCCTACAAGCAAGCGAAGATCGTGATCCAGCCGTGTCGCAAGTTGCTCCACCGGCAACACATTGATCCGCGCGGCCGCCAGCTCGATCGCCAGCGGGAGACCGTCCAGGTGCTGGCATATCTGCGCCACCGCCGGTGCGTTCTCGGCTGTAAGACGGAAAGTTGGTACCCTGGCACTAGCGCGCGCGACAAACAGCTCTACAGCTTCAGACTCCGATATGGTCTGCCAATTTCCCGCGCCCGCTGATCTCCGCTCCGTAGCAGCGGTTCGGAGATGGGTGGGCAGTGGCCGCAGCGCCAGCGGTGGAACCAGAAAGATCTGCTCGCCGTCGATCCGCAGCGCTTCACGGCTGGTTGCCAGGATGCGCAGGTGCGGACAGGCGCGCAGCAGTGTGATGGCGAGCCTGGCACTGGCCGCCACCAGGTGCTCGCAGTTATCCAATACTAGCAGCATGCGCTTGAGCTGAAGGTGCTCCGCGACAGCGTCGACAGCTGAGCGGCCGGGCTGCTCACGCGCGCCAAACGCGTGCGCGACTGTTTGCGGCAGCAGTGCCGCATCCTCCAGCCCTGCCAGCTCAACGCACCAGACACCATCCGCATATGAGCCGGCCAGCTCTTCAGCGGCGCGAAAGGCCAGCCGGGTCTTCCCGCAGCCGCCGGGGCCTGTGAGCGTCAGCAAGCGCGCGCTGTCGAGCAGCTCGATAACTGCGGTCAGCTCAAGCGCTCGGCCGACGAAGCTGGTAAGCTGAATCGGCAGATGCAGCGCCGGGCATGGCACCAGTCGCAGCTGGACGCCATCGCCGGGCGTTGCAGGAGTAGGTTGACCGGCACCGAGCGGCTTACGCTCGACAACTGCTTGCGTCGAAAGGGGCATCGTTCTGATCTCCTTTGATGCAGATCGTTACTGTGGCTTGAAGGCCACACAGTCCTGATGCTCATGATCTCGGTACCTGCCATGGCGGAGCAGGTACAGGCTGTGGAACGAACCAGCGCCACAGCCATTGTTCAATGGCCGCGTGTCGACCCGCACCCCGCGAGGTTTGCACACAGGAGAGATTACCAGCAGTGTGTCGAAAGAGTATCGAATAGCTGATACTAGCGCGACATGCTACTTGATAGAACAGCTCAATGCTCGCACAAGTGGCGGGCTTCTTTCTGCCGCCTGCTGTTTCGCCCATCCTGATGCCAGGATTGCTCTTGCACGGCATTGCAGTGCTAGGGCTGACTGACCACTGACTCTGGCCTGCCGGGACTGGTGAGGAACGCGCAAAGCCGGGGAAAATCGCGTGGCGAGCGCTCGCTAAGCTATCGAAGCTGCGCGATCCAGACAGCAAGCCATGGATCAAAGCAGCGTCCCAGGAGACTCGCTGCGGCACGGCTGTTCCGGTTGGCACTGGAAACCGCGCCAGCAGGCGCACGCCTTCACGGGGTCGCCGACGAAGGGGTGCCGGTGCGCGACATC
>JACMIM010000530.1 GCA_014381165.1 Roseiflexaceae bacterium | reverse complement strand
CAAACAATTGTACCCGACATTTCAGGACTTAGGCAAGATAGATTGCGCTGGGAGCTGCGGGGCTTTTTGGCCTCCGGAATAGCTTCCTGTTTGCATGCTCACACTAACCTCAATGCATATCATGGGCCAGAAGCAATGAGGAAATGCTACACAAAATCGTGGAACTGCGCAACGATACCTTATATGCACACCGCCAAGCGTGCATCGACCCGTGGGATAAACAGTTAAAACGGTTTAGATGCCAACAAATATAGCATAGCCCCTGTGGTTCGTCAAGCGGTCGAACAACGCCGCAGGGCTAGTGCAGCGTCGCCTCCGGCGAGGATTTGGGGTGGTTTCGCCCCACGGCTTTGCAGTACCCCAGACAACGCCGGGTATGGCATATCGTTTTGCGTTGCCACCACGCCTGCGGGCTTCTAGCCCGCGAAGGGCTGTTCAACTCGATTCGATGCTCGCGTACAGCCGCGAGAAGTCATGCCGCGCGAGGTCATCGCGATCAATCAGCACATGAAGGTAGCCGGCGTCGCCAAACATCAGGTCGACTTCGCGAATTGTGTCGAGCATGATCAGGTTTACCCAACGCTGGGCGTTGGCCATGTCGAGCTTGCCACGCTGCTCGTAATCGTACAACCAGGCAGGATTCACGTCCTTGACCACATACGCATCCTGGCGTGGGTCGTGCCCGATCCCGGCGACGTGACCAAGCAGCTTGCCAATGCTGCCCTGCGAGAGCGCGCAGCCCAGGTCGTCAAGTTTCTCCTCGGTTCCCAACTGTTCGGTCAGCTCGCTGTAGTCGTTGGTGGCCCAGCGCGGCAGATCTGGCGCGAGCGCAAACTCCAGGCGATACGGCAGCAGATCGTCGATCCAATCGACATAGGTTTGCGCACCAGCGGGCAGCGCGGCTGGCTGAAGCGGCTCGCCGCCATCATAGAACCGCAACTGATCGGCGGCGCTGCCTTCGTCGTTGGTAAACAGGTAGAGCATGCCCTGGGTTGGCAACGGGTTCGCAGCAAACTGCGGTAGTTCAGCCAGATTGATCTGGAGCAGAAATGCGTAATAGCCCTTCAGCGCGGTTGTATACTGCGGCCAGGCCAGCGAGGCCGGTAGGTCAGGTGTGCCGCCGATACGGCTCTGGCCGATCTCGCCCTGGCCGGATTGCCCAAGCCTAAGAAAGACCGCCGGGCGCACAGTGGCCAGCAGCCTCTCCTGATGCTCACTAAAGCCGTATTCGCCGATAAGCGCGGTCAGCTGGTCAAAGTTCATGAGCGGCTCCTTACGAACAGCGGAATTTGTCATAAGGGGGTCTTGTCTTATACCAACCCGCGTTCCAATAGCGAGCGTTGCAGGAAGTTGAACATCGTCTCAGCCTGCGTAGGCGGGTTTCGTCCACCCAGCCAGCGGCTTCAACCGCGCAGCTCTGGGGTCACCAAGCGAGACGGTACACGAGAACGCGGATTGGTCTTACGGGCCTGCTAGCATCCCCCGAAAAAACATCCCTGCCCTTTTTCCAATCCCGCTAGGGATGCTCTATCACCTGCTGTGATTGCACATACCACGCGATCGTGCGGCGCAGGCCCTCCTCGAACGGCACCTGCGATGCGAAGCCGAACGCCTCACGGGCGCGGGATGTGTCGAGCTTGCGGCGTGGCTGGCCGTTGGGCTTACTGGTATCCCAGTGAATGCGGCCGGTATAGCTAGTCAACCGCGCAATCGTTTCCAGCAAGTCTTTGATAGTAATCTCGTAGGCGCTGCCCAGGTTGACCGGCTCGCTCTGGTCATAGCGCTCGGCGGCCAACAGAATGCCCTCGGCGGCGTCCTCGACATACAGGAATTCGCGGGTTGGCGAACCATCGCCCCAGGCATCCATCACGTCTAGGCCCTGCTGCTTGGCCTCCAGGCACTTACGAATCAGCGCGGGGATGACATGCGAGTTTTCCAGGTCGAAATTGTCGCGCGGGCCGTACAGATTCACCGGCAGCAGGAACAACGAGTTGAAGCCATACTGCTGCCGGTAGGCCTGCGACTGTACCAGCAACATTTTTTTGGCCAGGCCGTAGGGCGCGTTGGTTTCTTCCGGGTAGCCATTCCACAAGTCCTCTTCCTTGAATGGCACCGGCGCGTACTTTGGGTAGGCACAGACGGTGCCGATCGCCACCACCTTTTCGATGCCAGCTTTGTAGCTCTCGTGAATGAGCTGCACGCCCATCATCAGGTTATCGTAGAAGAAATCGGCCGGGTGCAGCTGGTTCGCGCCGATCCCACCAACTCGCGCCGCCATATGGATGATAAGATCGGGCCGCGTGTCATCGAGCAGCCGGCGGATGGCCACAACATCAGTTAGATCATAGTCGCGCGAACGCGGCACGAATACTTCGGCAGCACCACGTTCGTGCAGCTTGTCGACCACAAAACTGCCCAGAAACCCGGCTCCGCCCGTCACCACCACCCGGCGATTCTGCCAGTACGTTTGGTTCGGCCAATCACGATTCAGCATAGTAAAAATCACCTTAAAAGAAGCAGACTATCGATAACAGTTGTGCTTGTTTCACTTTCTGCAATAGGAACATATCTAATCCAGGACTTTCGCTTGCTACCGCAATGTACGCTCTTCTTAGCAGTTTTTTGCGCCGTAGCGCAAAAAAACTGCTAAGAAAAAACAATTCCTTGCCCGCCGCAGGCGAAAAAGACTTCTTAAGCGAAAGTCCTGTAATCGTTTGTTTCGGTCTTTGGCACAAAGCGCCAAAGACCGAAACAGGCGACCAACGCTTATCTTCCTTCAGCGGGCGAGCGCGGCGCAGTGATAACAAGTGTACGCGGAGTTGTGGCGTACTCGGTAGCATTATGCAGGGCGATAATAGCTTCGGTCGAGTCGATTGGGCGAAGCTTGGGTGCCTGACCGCGCCAGAAAAAGCATCGCAGCAGCGTGCCAATTGCTAACACACCATCGATCTTCTTAATTTTCTTGCCCTCATCATACGTGCGGCCCATGTAGGAAATCGGCACCTCGTAGATACGGTAGCCCAGGCGCAGCACCTTCGCTGAAATTTCTGGTTCGATCCGAAAATCGTTGCTCGTCAGGCGCAGGCTGCGCATAATGTCGGTACGCATCATCTTGTAACATGTTTCCATGTCGGAAATCCATGAGTTGTACAGGAAATTAGTCAGCAACGTTAAAAACTTGTTGCCGACCGCATTCCAGAAATACATGCCAGTATGGCGGCCCATGAACCGTGAGCCAAACACAACATCGACCTGTCCTGCGACAATCGGTCGGATGAGTTCATAATAGTCGTCCGGATCATACTCAAGGTCGGCATCCTGGATGACCACAATCTCGCCACGCGCCGCCGCCAGGCCGGTACGTACAGCGTCGCCTTTGCCACGGTTGACCGACTGGCGAACAACCCGCAGTTCAGGCATCTGCTCGACCAGGTCGCTCAGAATCTCTGGTGTGCGATCGCCCGAATAATCGTCGATGACAATAATTTCCTTGTCCAGATTGACCGAGCGCACGCGCTCGATAATCGCCGCAATCGTCCGCTCCTCGTTGTAGCATGGAATAATAACGGAGAGTAACATCGCTGCCTCATGTATAAGTGTTCGATTAACTGCCGAATCCAGTGTGCTAGGGCGTGAACATAGGGTCGTGGCGAGATGCCGCAAGCGGCCGGAGAGATAGACATACAGCCGCACGCCGAGCTTGGCAGCGGTGGCCGCGATGGTCTGGAAGCAACCTCACGCCTGCACACCGGGTGGTGACTGCGAACCGAAACTGACAGCGCACTTGCGTATCCGCCGTCTGTAAGGGTCTTGATAAGGTTGATGTCCGAAATCTGCATACGGCAAGTATATCAGCCCGAATCGGTGTCTGCTACCAGCCTGCGTTCCAGCGTATAACTTTACAGGGCCGTGAAGCGCATTGGGTCACAAAACGATACTGTATGTTAGAACGCGGGTTGGTATGATACAGCAAAACGCGCTAAGGCGTGTTAGCGCTTGAAGACAATAGTATTAGGACTTACGCAGTTGGCGACTTCAGCTTGTGGCAACATTGGGAAATCTATCTTTTTCGTTACTTCCTTCTTTTGGCGGAACAATTGGCGTCAACCACGATTTGACACTACGGCCATCAGCTGGTATAGTACGCCTCGTCGCGTTGGTGGTGTCCGCACCGT
>JACMIM010000529.1 GCA_014381165.1 Roseiflexaceae bacterium | reverse complement strand
GCCGATATTGAAGATGCGCAGTTCGCCGTCGACGTGATCAGTACCGATGAGCAGCGCATTGCTTTGGCCTTCCACCAACTAACTGAAACATTCACCTACGCCCAAGCTGGCCCCGATCGGCTGCTGCACTGGCACGGGCGCGTGTATGCGCTGGCGCTGCCTGCCGTACTTGATATCGATGTGTTGGGGGCGGCTGTGGGCGCGGCGGGCGTGGCGGGGCTGGAATCGCCGATGCCCGGCACAGTCGTGAAGTTGCTCGTGCGCGCGGGCGAGCACGTAGTGGCGGGGCAGCCGCTGGTCGTAATCGAGGCGATGAAAATGGAGCACACCGTTTCCGCGCCGCACGCTGGCACCGTCGCCCGCCTGCCCTTCGCCGCTGGCGCGTTAGTTCCCAAGGGAGCAGCCCTGGCCGAAATCACCCACCTATAGAAAGACACTGTGACAGAACCAACAATTGTGATCGGCGGCGGGCTAGGCGGCCTGGCTGCGGCGATCCACCTGGCGCTAGCGGGCCGCCGGGTGCAGCTATTCGAGAAGAACGATTGCGTGGGCGGCAAGGCCAGCCAGGTGCGCGCCCAGGGCTATACCTTCGGCACTGGCCCTTCGCTGATGACCATGCCATGGGTCGCGCGCCAGCTTTTCGAGAAGGCCGGTAGACGCCTGGAAGACTACCTGACGCTGACTGCGCTAGACTCGACCTGCCGCTACCGCTGGCCGGATGGCACCGAGTTCAATGCCTACCAGAGCCTGCCGCTGCTCATGGACGAGATCGCCCGACTGGAGCCGCGCGATGTAGCCGGCCTACTGGGCTTTCTGCGCTATGGCGCGCGTATCTATGGGGCGGTAGCCGAGCCGTTTCTGCTGCACCCATTCGACGGCATTGCTGATCTGGTCAAGCCAGCGCTGTTCCGTGATTCCTGGAAAATCGATTCGTTGCGCACGGTCGATCAGGCGGTGCGCTCGTACTTTCGCAGCCCGTACCTGCGCCAGGTCTTCAACCGCTACGCCACCTACAACGGCTCCTCGCCCTACCGTGCCCCAGCTACCTTTAATCTGATCGCCTATATCGAATTTATCGAGGGCGGCTGGTATGTGCAGGGCGGTATGTATCGGCTGGTCGAAGCGATCGCGCAGCTAGCCCGTGAAGTCGGCGTCGAAATCCACACGAATGCGCCGGTCGAGCGGATCGAGCTGCGCGATCGGGCGGCCTGCGGGGTGGTGGTGGGCGGCGAGCGGATCGGCGCGCGCGACGTAGTGGTGAACGCCGACCCACGCTATGCCTACGAACGGCTGCTGCCCGGCCGTGCGCCTATGGCCACCAAACTGGGCCGGCTGGAACCATCATGCAGTGGCTTTGTGCTGCTGCTGGGCGTGCGCCGCCAATACGCGCAGCTAGCCCATCATAACATCTTCTTCTCACACGATTACCCGCGCGAGTTCCAGGCGATCTTCGAGAAGCGCGTGCCAGCCCCCGACCCCACGGTGTATGTGTGCGCCTCCTCGCAGACCGACCCGCAGCACGCACCGCCTGGCCACACCAACATGTTTGTGTTGGTCAATGCGCCCGCCGCCGATGGCCGGATCAAGTGGGCGCGTGAGGCGCAAGGGTACCGTGATGCTGTGGTGGCCAAGCTCGAACGCATGGGGCTGGATGGCCTGAACCAGCAGATCGCCTACGAGCAGATCATCACGCCCGATGATTTAGCCACGCGCTACAACGCGACGGGTGGCGCGATCTACGGCCTAGCTTCTAACACGATGTGGAGCGCATTCCTGCGCCCGCCGCTGCGTGCGCGCGAGACACCAGGCTTGTACTTTGTTGGCGGCGGCACCCACCCTGGCGGTGGCATTCCGTTGGTGCTGCTTTCGGGCCGCGCCGTGGCCGAGCGGGTTGTAGCCGACGGGCGCGAAACAAAACAGCGCGTTGCGGTATCGTAGCCCATAGGCCTGAATCTGCCCCGCGTCTGGCCAATACCCCTGTCGCTGCGGGCTTACCCCCGCGTCCGGTGTATAGCGGGGGCAAGCCCCCGCAGCTACAATTGAATTGCCGTTCCTGGGGTGACAACGATACGCGCGTCACCTGCCGCCTGGGGCGGCAACGATACGCACATCAGCTCGCCGCTACGTCTGCCAAAAACCGCTCGATGTGTGGCCGCTGCTCGTCCTCGTCGACCAAAAAGGCATCGTGGCCAGCCCGCGACACAATCGTGACGTGCTCGACTGAACGCCCGTTCGAGCGCAGCGATCGCGCGATCTCTTCGGAATCACGCACCGGGTAGTGCCAATCGCTGCTGAACGAGAGCAGCAGAAACGCGGCCTGGCTGCGCGCGAAGGCGGCCTCTAGCGAGCCGTAGCGCTCCGACAAATCCCAGTAGTCCATGGCCTTGGTGATGTACAAGTATGAATTGGCGTCGAAGCGTGTGGTGAACGACGCGCCCTGGTACTCCAGGTAGCTCTCGACCGCGAACTCCTGCTCTAATGTGAAGCGTGGGCCAATACCATCCTGGTATTCGCGCCCAAACTTGGCCTCGAAGG